>DAOVPH010000054.1 GCA_030629295.1 Candidatus Latescibacterota bacterium
ACGAAGGTATTCAATAGCTGTCCACAGAAAAGGGGCTAAAAGAAGACCTTTTGTGCCCCAGGCTCGGGTGACCAAATTGAGCAGCAGGGCAAATAGCATAAAAAATAGGGAGAGGAAAAAGACCGAGAACACCCCCCCAGCAAGGGTAGGCCAACAGATCCAGTAGACTGTGCCCGCATTGAAGATTAAACCAGCGACAAATCCGTAAAGAAGGGCATCTTTGTGGTTGCTCTGGGGAAATAGCAAGAAGAAGGGACCAAGCCCGACATAAGCTATAAATCCGAGCCCCAACGGTGGAAAGGCCAGAGCCAGCAGTGCCCCGGAGGCTGTTGAGAGAATGAAGTTTCGCTTGTGCATAGATATCTCATTCAACGCTAATAAAATCATTCTAATACTCTTATGTTTTCAGACAAGAAGAACAGAACGGCCAATTATAAATATACCTCTTTCCCCCTGAAAGTCAAGCTGCACTTAACTCAGGAACACCTCCCCTCTCTGTCCAAATGCACAGGGAATTCACAGCGCAGCAAAGCCGCAACCAAAGAATTAGCCACGAAGGCACAAAGAAAATCGAAATGAGGCCATCGTGGTATAGACCGAGTGGTGTTATGATCTTCGTGTCTTTGTGTCTTGGTGGCAGAGGTATTAGCCAGAGACGCGGATTTCACGGATTCTAAAACAAAAACCCTGTCAAAAAAGGTTTCGCGGGGTTGTAGTACAGGAGAACATCCGGGAGGCAACATTACCCTTGACAGAACAGACAGAATCCTTTATTTTGCATCGAGGTTTACCTCTCTTCTTTTCTCAGAACCTTGCCAGGAAAGAACCTGAGTGCCAAGAAGTCAATCTGGGTTAACAGACATGAAAATCGCATCTTACGACATTCTGGTTATTGGTGGGGGGCCGGCCGGACTGATGGCCGCCCGAAAAACCGCCCAGAGGGGGGTTAAAACCTTGCTGGTCGAAAAAGAGAAACAGTTCGGCCTGAAGGTCTGCGGTGAGGCTACATCTGCCGCCACCTTGGCCGAAGCAGAGCTGTCTCCCTCGGAGAGTTTTATCTGCAGCAGAGAAATAAACCGGGTGTTAGTCTACGCTCCTCAACAGGAGAAAAATGTGGAGATTTCCGCTGGAAGTATCGGATACAGCGGAGGCTTTATACTCAATAAGATGGCATTTTTAGAAGAGATGGGCAGATCAGCCCTCCGGGAGGGAACAGAAATATGGATGGCGGCTGTAGCAAACCAACTGGTCCGCCAGAATGGGCTATTCAGATGCACAATCGGCACCGATAGAGGGGCCCAATTGGTGGAGGCAAAGGTGGTGATAGGCTGTGACGGGATGAATTCTATAGTAGCCAGAAGGTTCTTTAACCCAAAAGACTACCGCCGGATCTCCTGCGTGCAGTACAAAATGGCCAACTGTCATTTGGCTGACCAGACGAGACTGGAGATATTTATCGGTAATAATGTTGCCCCAGGTGGTTATGTGTGGATCTTCCCTAAGGGAGAAGGTTTGACCAATGTGGGCATTGGAACTCAAGGTGCGCCGGCCAGAAAGCGTTTAGACAAATTCATCGAGACTCATCCCCAGCGGTTTCAAGAAGCTCAGGTTCTGAGTATGGGAGCTGCACCGGTGCCCATAGGAGGACAGATAGAGGAATTAGTTCAGGATGGCTTGATGTTATGCGGAGATGCGGCCGGACAGGTGATACCGCTCACCGGGGCGGGAATACACCCTAGCATTGCCGCCGGCAGAATAGCCGGACAGGTAGCCGCAGAAGCCCTGCTGGAAGGCAATATATCGCGCGAAAAACTCTCTGCCTATCCAGAGCAATTCAATAAGACTTGGAGCAAACGCATAATCGGCAGTCTCAAAGCTCAGCAACTGATTGTGAAGCTTTCCGACCAGGAACTAAACCAGCTTGCCGACATATTCACTGGCCAGGACATTGTAGATCTGGCCAACGGCTTCAATTTGACTCGCGTAGGCATAAAACTGCTTAAGTATCCTGCCTTCGCAGCGAAAATCGCCAGGACGCTGCTATGAAATCAGAGGGGGGGAGACGAAGCAAGGGAGCAAGGGAGAGGGGGAGAGAGGGGGAGAGAGGGGGAGAAAAAGCTTCCCATTTCCCACTTCTCACTTCCCGCCCGATTCCATCGGCTAGCTCGTGAGCTATTCGGCCAGCAATCGCTCGGCCTTGTCGAATAACTCTATTGCTTGAAGCAGTTCTGGATCTTTCTCTGTGTAAATCTGATATTTCTCTTCTGCTCCCCACAGTTCACCGGCGATTTCTGCCTTGATGCAGTTTTTTACTAACTCTAACTCCCGCTGGAAATCCCCCAAATCGAAATCAATTCCCTTTGAAGAGAGAAAGGTTTTGAACTCGAGGATTATCGAGTTGTCAATCTGAAAATCCTGGTGAAACTGATCGAAGCTCTCTGGCATCCGGGGGTGAGTCCCAAGATGGTAGGCAGCGAAATCGAAAAAAGCGTTCCTATCTCTCAATTTCTTCTCTAATTCCCCTAAATGCGCGGATTTTAGTACTACATCTGGTGTAATACCTCCCCCTCCGTAGACCTTTCTCCCTTTCAAGGTGTAGAAGACTGGTTTGTCTTCGCCACCGCTGCGGGAAGTATCCTGGAAGGCCTGGGTTAGGTAATCTACTCGGCTCTTGCCTTTGTAGGGGCGCTGGATTAGACGGCCGCTGGGGGTATACCAGTGGGCTGTGGTTAGAAATACAGCCCCCTCGTTCCTCAATTTGAACTGCTGTTGTACCAGACCTTTGCCGAAACTGGTCTGCCCGACAACTAACCCACGGTCGCAGTCCTGAATTGCGCCGGCGACGATCTCCGAAGCACTGGCGCTGGCGTGGTTAGTCAACACAATCAGCGGAAAATAGGGATGGGTGCCCTGTTGGGTGGCATAGTACTCCTGGGTAGAACCAGGTGTTCTGCCCTGGGTATAACAGATCTTTCCGGTTTTAATAAACTTATCTGCTACCTTAACCGCCTGCAAAAGCGGTCCGCCGCCATTCCAGCGAAGGTCAAGGACGAGTTTCTTCATCCCCTGGATTTCCAACTGACTCAATGCCTTCTCCAACTCCTCGTTCGTCCTCTGAGAAAATCTGGCAATCCGAATGTAGCCTATCTCAGGGGTGAACATAAACGACATCGGAATACTGTAAATAGGGATCTTATCTCTGATAATCGTGAACTCAAGCAATTCCTCTTCCCCTTCTCTTCTCACCGAAACATTCACCTTTGTCCCTCTGGCTCCCCGTAATTTCTGATAAACCTCCCGAGTGGTGATGCCCAGCGCAGATTCTTCCTCAATTCTGACGATCTTATCTCCTGCCTTTATACCAATCCTGTCGGAAGGCGACCCTTCAATAGGAGCAATCACTGTGAGCACACCGTCTCTGATGTCGAACATAATCCCAATTCCCTCGAAATCGCCCCGCAACCTCTCCGCCATATCTGAAAGCTCCTTGGCCTTCAAATAGTAACAGTGCGGATCGAGCTGGCGCAAAACCCCGTTTATAGCTCCATCAATAAGTTCGGATTGATCAAAATCTTCCACATAATTGCTTTTGATGCGACTTAATACATCAATCAAGGTTTGAAGCTGAACATAAATATTGGCTTCGGATGCTCGGCAGGGATGAAGTGGGGCGAGTATTGAAAGCCCCAGCACTACAGCCAAGATAAGAGTTAGCCTTTTATTCAACATTGTTTCTTCTCCTTCGTTAAGTCGTATTTGAACTTCACTATTGCCTTTTCGGTTGTTTCGGTGTTCATTCGGTGTTTTTCCGAATCTTGCTCAGAAGGCCGAGCCAATCCTGATCCTCAGTCCTCGGGATTTCCTTTCAGTGTTGATTAAAAGTGGAAGTTGTAGCCGCAGAGCCAGACCAGCAAAGGCGACACATTCAAGGGAGAATCCGGCTCCCATCTCTGCCCGCCAGTTTTTCAGGCCACTTTCTCGTATCCTGGTCCAACTCCTAATCTCAGAAGACTCCCAGATCTTGCCGGTGTTAAGAAAGAGACTAACAGTGGGGACAAGCGGTATGGAGAAAAACTCAATGCTCTTGCCGAGAGGAAACTCCAGGATTGTGTTGGTTCCTCCAATGCAGTCCCCGATATCAAGTTCCCGGTGATCGAAAGCATGCATATCGCCTTCTCGCCAAAGTGCGAACTTCCTCTGCCTGGGACTGTGTCCCGTCTGCCAGCCAGCAAAGACCCTGCCCCTTAGTGTGGCCATCCAACCCAGCCTTAAATATCGACATACCTCAAGATAATATTTATCGTAGATATAGTCCCCATCGGGTAGACTGTGTTCGTAGCGCACTTGGTATTGTCCGCCATTCTGCCGAAGGGCGCTTCTGTTAGTCGTCAAACGGTACGAAAAAGCTACGGCGGTGATTACTCCCGGATCGTAGTCTTCCTGGTTCACGTTGTAATTATCTTCATGTTCGGCCTCAAAGGCAAAAAAGTGCCGCCGGTAGCTGTTGTAATCCACCAGTACTGGAGCCAGTGTAACCCTCTGGTTGCGAACGTGTCTGTCATCGGCCACTTTGAACTCAAAATAAGAAAGACGATTGCCCCACTTGTAGATAGGAGAGAAGAATCCAGCATCGTAGACTACCCGGTTCTTGTTGAAGATGTAAGCAGCAGAAAGACTCACTCTGTGGCCGAAAGGGTCCTCTATTCTGCTGCCCACGCCACCCAGCCAACCATCGGTGTCAGTATAGCCGATCTTAGGGTAATAGGTCACCATGTACCTATCTGTGTAGGGAAAGCTGAACAGCGGATGGAAGGCAACTTTTGGAAAGCGTCGGTTATTGAGACGGTTGACATCAAGGGTCCAATTGCTGGGATCGATAAGGATCTCTTTGACGGGATTCGGGGTCTCAAATGTTACTACGCCCCATTTCTCATTGCCCTCCCATCGTTTAACCAGCTTTCCTCCGCCTTTTAGTTTCGCCACCACCTCCACCGGCATCTGCTCAGCATCCCCTGCTTGCTTTATCACTGCCTCGGTCAGATATCTCTCTGCTGAAGTCTTGCGGACCCTCACCCTTTCCAGCACAAAATCACACCGTCGGGTGGTATGAAGCATCTGTTGGAAGAACCAATCCAGATCCGTTTGGCTAACCTCTTCAACTACGGCCTGGAAATCCTCGGTAGTGGCGTTTTTAAACTTATAACTCTCAAAATAGGTGCGCATAATCTCACTGAATACCTCTTCCCCCACCAGGTTCTCCAGCACAGCGAGCACTACCGCCCCTTTGTGGTAGACAGTTCGGCTGTAAACATCCGGATATTCAAATTCATAGGCGGGGCTAAGCAGCTCCTGTTCTCGTCCTTCCAGTGAGAGGGTAATCCAGCTTTTGTAAAAGCTGCTACGCCAGTCATCGAGGTGGAATATTTTGAGAAAGCTAAGACTCTGGGGTAGATCAATAAAGCTATTGTCTTTTCCATATTTATCTTCTATGTAGCACATCTCCGAATAGGTAGCAAACCCTTCATCTAACCAGGCTTCTGCCAGCTCGTTGTTTCCCACTGCTGCGTACCACCACTGGTGGGCAATCTCGTGGGCAGTTGCCGCCTCCACTATAGTAAAAAAAGAGGGCAGTTGATAGGATAGAACAGGGGGTAACATAATCAGGGTGGGATATTCCATCGCTATCCCCCCGACATAGCTCTCGCAAACAGTCAAGGTAGAGTAAGGGTATCTGCCGTATTTCTTGCTGAAATATGCAAGTGCCTCCCGGGCGTGTCTTGCCGCTCGCTCACCTCCCCTTTTGTGTCCTTTGAAATAAAGAGACCGAATAGCAATGTCTTCCCACTGGGTCAGTGCCTCTTGATAACTTTCATCCGCTACCCAGGCAAAATCATGGACATTCTCCGCATGCCATACCCAGGTTTTGCTCCCTTTGGGGTGGCTTATTTCATCCACCAATCGGCCAGTGGCGCCCATTACCATATTCCGCGGCAAGGTGATGCTCACACTGTAGGTACTAAAGTCGCCATAGAACTCTCCCAGAAAATGATACTTGTCCGGATGCCAGCCATCCTTATCGTAAACGACCACCTTAGGATACCATTGGGCAATGTGATAATTTCCTCGATGGTGGCCAAGTCTCCAGAATATCTCCGGCACCTTCTCCGTGAATGCAAGCTTCAGTTGTATCCCTTCATCGGCTTTCAAAGGCGGTTTCAGTTCAATGCGCATAATAGTGTCGTCAATGTAGTAGTCAGTTACAACCTTTCCTTCAATCACTAAGGAATGAATGTGGATGTACCCCTCCTCTCTTCCTGCCGGATAGAGTATATCCAGATCATTGCCACCCTGCTGGAGTTCCTGAAAAAAGAGGCTCCCTTTCCGGTAGGCATTGGGATAAAGGTGCAGATAAAACTCCTCCAGGGTAGTTCCGGTGCGATTTACGAAATCGATTACCTGCTTTCCCCTCAACAGATGTTGTTCGGTGTCCAGGGTTACCTCTATCCGGTAGTCTACCTGATTAGGGAGAGTAGCCACAGAAGAGGCCCTGAGAAGCCACAGACACACAGCGATAACTATAACTGTCTTTCGATTCGCCATATTGAATCAAGTCCTTCGCGCCACTATATCGTTTCCAACCCAATATTAAACTTCATGCAATGACAAGTTACTGTGTTGTCATTTAGTTACCGCTACACTAGTGTAGCATTTCAAAAATAACATTGCAAATCATCCTGTCATTGCGAGGAGCGGCGCGACGAAGCAATCCCACTGAATTCCAGCTACTTAGAGATTGCTTCGCTATCGCTCGCAATGACAAGTTATTGTAACATTATTTAGGAATCGTTCCACTAGGAACCCTGGGCCCGGGGTTAAGTCTCCTGCTCAAAGTTTAGATTGACACCCGCTGGGTGTCTGCCGGCACCTTGAGTTTAAACTTCTCCTCCCCTATTTTCAAATTGATTTTCTGGCGGATAAACTTCACCTTGATCTGGAATCCATCGGAGAAAAACTCTGCCTGCCGGGGCAAATTGATCCCGCTTATTTTCACATAGTTTTTGAATATCGCCCTTCTCCGTAGTTTGCCCCCTGTGTCGAATACTTCCTTTTGCACTATTCGAAGGGTTCTTCCATCCACCCAATACTTCTCCCTACAGTCACTCTTTTGAAAAAAGAGTATATATTTATCATCTCTTCTCTGAAAGCTCAGTAAATCCTGAGAATTAAGCTGGTGCGATCCAAATGTCTCAAGTATTATATCAAGGAGACCATCGATTCCAATGGCCTGTGCTAAGGGATCTGTCCTAATATCACCGCTGAGCAGTAGTTTACTCTTAGGCAAAAAGACATCTAACTGACTGCCTTTCTGAACGAAGGCAAGTATATTCGTCCCCAAACCTGCATATACCTCCACCCTCATCTGGGCTGGGGACTTAAATAAAATGCCGGCCAAGAGTCTCTGGTGAATCGGGTGGGTTGTTGCTGATCGAGAACTCCACAGCTTAATATTTGCTTCCCCCCAAAAAGACTTAAGGGCAGAGCGGTTCTTTTCTAAAACATTGATTATCTCGGAGGCGGAGACTTCCCTTACTGGAACTCTCATCAGCTTTGCCCAGTGGCTGCATCCACTGGAGCTCAGAAGAGCAAAGAAAAGTAGAAAAACTAATATAATTGCCTTCTGTTTCATCGTTGTTCACATATCCTTTAGGGCTTTACCTCTGTCTCTATCTTCTCCAGCTTTCTTTTGACTTCCTGGTTCTCCTGATCAAGCTGGAGAGATTTTTCCCAATAGAGTTTAGCTTCTTGATGTTTGCCGAGCGCAAAACATATTTCTGCCAGGTGGTCGAGAATAATGGCGCTGTTTTTCTCAAGCTTAGTGGCTTTAATTATAAGTTCTTCGGCCTGGCGCAGTTTTCCCAAACGGTAGTAAACCCATCCTAAACTGTCAAGGAAATTGCCGTTGTCTGGCTGTTGAGCCACTGCCTTCTTAAGCAATCGCAGGGATTCCTCCAGGTTTATCCCTTCATCAGCAAAGATGTAGCCCAGGTAGTTAAGGGCTAAGGAATGGTTCGGGTCAATTGCCAAAAGCGTTTCAAATTCCTTCACCGCCTCCTGGAACAGGCCGGCCTGTTCCAGGCAACTGGCTAATCTAAAGAGGAAGTCAGTATTTTGAGGATCAAGGTCAATTGCCTGGCGGAAAGCTGTAATGGCTTCAGTCCAAATTCCTATCTTCTCTAAGGATATCCCCATCAGGTAAAATATCTGAGCATTCTCAGGCATATCCGTCGCCGCCTTCAGTAATACCTCACTGGCCTTGGGGAAGTTTTGTGCCTGGATGAAGGCGTAACCTGCACCTATCCAGCCATAATTACCTAAAGTGGCTGCTTTCTGGAACATCTCCCCGGCAAGGGCAAACTCCTCCATCTCTACAAAGGCCTTACCCACATAGTAGTAGAAATCCGGATTGTTGACCCGACTGTGGCGAATTTCTTTGACCAATTCGTCAAATTTTTGTTGATCTCCCATCTGGTTGTAGCTTAACAGCAGATCCCGTAATATTCCTTTCTCGTCTGGAAAAAGTCTGCGAATCTCTTCAAATTGAGAGACAGCCTCCTGGTATCTGCCAACCGATAGATACATCTGTCCTAATCTTCGCTTCAGTGACTTGCTGCGGGGAACCAGTCTGAGCCCATTTTGGTAAGCTCGGATTGCCTGTCTGTTTTTGCCTTCTCTCTCAAAGGACATTCCCAATCCCAACCAGGCATTCTCAGAATCGGGGATTTTTGCCAGGATTTGACGATAATAAGCCCGGGCTATCTCTCTTTTGTCCAATCCCGCATAGATTCGAGCCAAGCCGAACTGAACCTCAGGAAGGCCCCGGTTGTGTCTGATCTCTTTTTTGAGTAACTTTATGGCTTTACGGGGATTATCCTGTTTTAGATAGATGTCTGCCAGGCTATAGATCGCCTGCAGGTCGCTGGGGGTTAACTTAACCACTACCTCCAATTCTTTAGCCGCCTCTTTCAAATTCTCCTGCAATTGGAAGAGCAGAGAGAGTAATCGGTGGGGCTCTGCCCAGTCGGGGTCAAGCTGGATAGCCCGCTGGGCAAAGTGCATAGTTTTCTGTCTATCACCCAAAGCAAAGTAGCCATTGGCCAGTTCCTGGCAGATAGCTGCTGAGCGAGGATCGTATGCCAGTGCTCTTTCCAACTCAGCCACTGTTCCCTGGTAATCTCTCTGCAGTTCCAGGATTTTCGCTGAGATGAAATGGTCCATCGCCTCCGGATCTGGCTGATGAACTGCAGAGGGAGCACGCCCCACCAAAACAGGGAAGAAACAGCCGCTGGTGAAAAGGGCAAGGCAAAAAAGAAATATGGCTTTTTTGAGAATCACATTTTCTCCTAGAATTCAGTAGGGACAGAACATTGTTCTGTCCCTACTGCTC
>DAOVPH010000139.1 GCA_030629295.1 Candidatus Latescibacterota bacterium
CGTCCATTTACCATTAAATCCCGGGTCACCTTCGCTGATGCCCAATGTAGGCAACAAAAGCGTAATCATTAAAGAACAGACAAAATAGCACAATGGGGTTGACATTTGTTTTTTCTTCTTATTATTGTTTTTTGTCTGAGACCTTTAATCGTTCCGGAAATGTTTCCAGAACGTAAAATAAGTCGGGACATTTGTCCTAATCTTTAATAAACAAACAGGGCATGCCTTGGCACTTAAGGGAATACCTCAGGTGTGGGAAATGGGTTCCCATCCCATAAGTCCAAACCATGCCCTTGCCTCTGTGATCTGTGTACAGGCTATCATTTGAAAGCCTCCTTATTTTTAGCAGACCGAACAGAGTTATTGGAACAAATATACATCTCCAGCTAAGATTTGTCAAGTTTTTTTCTGCTTTTTTTGCTGAACTGTTGAAAAAAAGGTAATTCTCCTGCTCTATGCTCACCTAAAGACTGCAATTGAACCTTCAGGGTCCGATTTCCTATTCTTCTCCGAAGACTTCGGCAGAGAAGATCCAGATCTCGGTGTCTTTATCCTGCCAGGCATCCTTGGGCAGACCGGCTTTATGGCAAGTGTGCTCCAGAAAGGTGGGCAGGTCCCAGCCGTATTCTGTAGCTACCTGGGGCAGAAGCAGTCCCTGATCATACCCCTTTTTGATGATAATTCCGTCTCGGCCAACCTTGATCTCCTCTATTTCTTTAATCCTCCTGGGGGGAGTAAGCACCGAGATCTCAACCTTGATCTCCTTCAGCTCTTCTTTGCCTATGGGAGGGAACCTGGGATCGTGCAGTGCTGCCGATATGGCTACCTCCTTAACTGTCTGATATAACGGCTTATGGGCTTCAACATATCCAATGCATCCTCTCAGCGTTCCCCATTTGGTGAGGGTTACAAAGGCTCCTCTTTTTTGATTCAGAACTTGTGACTCTGACGTGAGTTCAGGCGGTTCTTCACCCCGCAATTCGCATTCGACAGTTGTGCGAGCAAGGGTCAACAGTTGTTGTTTGTCGCCCTCGCTCAGCCCTAATTTGATCCCGGCCTTTTCCTGTCTTTTCTCTGCAGCTTCTTTATAGAGCATAGCTGCCATATAACCTACCACAGAGCTCCGATCACCGGTTACATCTCCTGAATTGGCGTAGAGAAGCACCTTTGCCCGGTTAGCTCCCAGCATCTCAGCAGCAATCATAGCAGCCACCATAGGACCGCCGCCGCAGGCCTCACAGATTCCCCGTTCAATATCTTCTGATAGCCCGGTGAAGTCAAATCTTTCAATGTGGCTTATAACTGTTTTGTCCAACTTGACTGCCCGGTCGTAAGGGTGAAAATGCGAGAGGTCGGAGCTGGCCACGATCAGAGCCTTTTTATTAGGTAGCACCTTAGCTAATGTCTCTCCCAGTGTCTGGCAGGAGGAATATCCCTGATCGCCCATAACAATAGGGACGATCTTGAAATTTTTCAGAACTTTCTGAAGGAAAGGCAGTTGAACCTCCAGCGAGTGTTCCTGTCTCACCGATCCCGCTATCCAGTGGCCGCGGGCCGAGAAAACTACCGCTCTGTGTTGGGCCACAAGCTGACTGGCCAGATCTTTGTCCAAACAAACCGGTCCCAGAGGTGTTTTGAAGCCATCCCCGTTGTATACGGATATCTCTGGAAAATATTCTGTGTGGCTGGGGGCGATCACCACCACGGTTTGATAGTTCCTACCGGCAATCTGTTGGTAAGCGTTAGCGGCTACCTGGCCTGAATATTCGTATCCGGCGTGAGGAGAGATCAGTCCGATGATTTCGCCTGAGACACCAGCGTCCCTTGCGTTTTCCAGATAAGTATCGATCATTTGATTTAACGCCTTTTGATCTGCCGGGTAGAACATACCTGCATTTGCAGCTCTTCTGAGAGTCTCTGCGTCCATTTTATCTGTCACCTCGCTAAAGCAGGGATACCTCGGTCTCTTTGTCGAAGAAATGGGCTCGACTGAGGTCTAAGGTTAGTTTTATTTTCTCGCCCATCTGAGGGAGCGTTGAGGTTCTTGTAGAAGCTACTAAGCGGGATTTGCCTGCGATCAGGTGAAGGAACGCCTCATTTCCCATTGGTTCCACTACATCCACTGTGGCAGGGATCTCCGCCGTTTCCTTTCTATATTCGGCAGAATCCAGATAGTGCACCTCCTCAGGGCGAAGCCCAAATATCAGAGGCTTTCCAATATAGCGATTAAGCGATTTATAATAACGAGAAGGTATCTCTATTTTGAGCAGTCCTTCATCGAAAACCAGACTGTTTTCAGTCTTTTCTATTATTCCTTCGATGAAGTTCATTGTGGGACTGCCGATAAATCCGGCGACGAACTTATTGGTGGGTTTGTGATATAACTGCAAAGGTTGATCGACTTGCTGGAGCAGTCCGTCACGCATAACTGCAATCCTCTCTCCCATAGTCATTGCTTCCAGTTGGTCGTGAGTGACATAGATTGTGGTGGCCTTCAATCGGGCGTGAAGTTTACTGATCTCGGCTCTCATCTGAACTCTGAGTTTAGCGTCCAGGTTGGAGAGAGGTTCGTCAAAGAGGAACACCTTTGGTTTCCTGACAATAGCTCTTCCCACTGCAACTCGCTGGCTTTCGCCTCCGGAGAGGGCCTTGGGCTTGCGGTGCAAAAGTTCTGATATACCTAATATCTCTGCTGCCTCTCTCACCCGCTTGTCGATCTCAGCTTGGGGATATTTCCTCAGTCTCAGTCCGAAAGCCATGTTCTGGTAGGCCGTCATATGGGGATAGAGAGCATAGTTCTGAAATACCATTGCGATGTCTCGGTCCTTAGCAGGGACATCATTAACTAACTTTCCGCCAATGGATATCTCCCCTTCATCCACCTCTTCTAATCCAGCGACCATCCTTAAGCTAGTTGATTTCCCACAACCCGAGGGGCCAACCAGGACCATGAATTCCTTATCCTTAACTTCAAGGTCGAGGCGGTCCACAGCGATGACATTTCTGCCAAATGTCTTTCTCACATTTTTCAGTTCTACAGTTGCCATTGGCTGATCCACTTTTGAAAAATAGCGCCATTAGTATTATACCATCACCTGGGGCAGATTGTCAAGTCTTTTCAGCGGAGAGGTCGCTCTACGCATTGTTGAGCCGCTCTTTTATAATCTGAGCCGAGCGCAAGCTTATCCCCCTAACTTGCGCAATCTGTTCCACTGAAGCCTGGGCGATCTGTTTTACTGAGCCGAACTTCTTCACCAAGGCAGCCTTACGGGTTGGGCCAACTCCAGGAATTTGATCTAAAACCGATCGACTGATTTTCTTTCCTCTCAATTTCCGATGGTAGGAAACGGCAAAACGATGGGCTTCATCTCTTACCGCTTGGAGCAATTTCAATGACGCAGAGGTCTTGGGAATATTCTGAGGATCGGGCAGTCCAGGCAAAAAGACCTCCTCCAGCTTTTTTGCCAGACCAATCACGGGCTGGTCAGAAATCTCCAGTTCACCTAAGGCAGCCACGGCGCTGGAGAGTTGTCCCTTCCCTCCGTCTACTACCAGCAGGTCAGGGAGAGGCTGGCTCTGCTCCTTTAGACCGCGGAATCTCCTCTGAACTACCTCTTTGACCATAGCAAAATCATCTTGTCCTTTCACGGTTTTGATCTTGAACCGGCGATATTCGCTTTTCTTAGGACGACCGTCTTGGAAATAGACGAGAGAGCCCACTGCGTCTGTCCCTCCGATGTTCGAGATGTCGATAGCCTCAATCCTGCGAGGAGGTACAGAGAGTTTCAGGTCTTTCTGAAGGGCAGCCACGGAGTGAGGAAGGGTTCTTTCCCGTTTGAGCTGCCACTCTGTCAACAGAAGCTCAGCGTTCTTGGTAACCATATTGACCAGCTTTGCCTTGTTGCCCCGTTGAGGACAACAGAGTCTGACCTTTCCCCCTCGTTTCTGGGAAAGCCAGGTAGCGGTGGCCGATTCATCCTCTATCTGGAGAGGGAGGTGGATCTCAGGGGGTACGGTGACTGCATCCAGATAGAATTGGCGCACGAAGGCAGAGAGCATCTCCTCTTTGGAGATGCCGGCAACACCATCTAAGTGGTGATGTTTGCGGTCTAAAAGCTTCCCACCCCTGACCTCCATAACTACCCCGATGGCATCGTTCTGCTCCCTGGCAATGGATATAATATCCCGGTCTTCTTTTTTGAGAGTGAACACCTTCTGTCGCACCAGCACACTTTGGAGATCAGTTAATCGGTCCCGAAATTGAGCAGCAAGCTCAAATTTCAGCTTTCGAGAGGCTTCCTCCATTTTCTCCTCCAGGGCCTTGACCAGCTCGTCTGAGCGACCTTTCAGAAACAGGCGGGCCTCTCCGACCAGTCTGGCGTAATCCTGAAAGGAGATCAGTCCCTGACAGGGTCCCGTACAGTGTCTAATCTGGAAATTGAGGCAGGCCCGGGGGGGATGGTGGCCAGGAAGATCCCAGTGGCAACTGCGCATCGGGATTATCCGACGTAAGGTTTTTAAAGTCCTGCGCATTGCCTTCACATCTGTGTAAGGGCCAAAATATTCTGTGCCGTCGTCTTTCAGCTTTCTGGTCACATAAATGCGGGGATAAGGTTCTTTGCTTATGGCAATATAC
>DAOVPH010000135.1 GCA_030629295.1 Candidatus Latescibacterota bacterium
CAATACTTGACTCGCGTAGGACTTATCGGGGCCTTATATGCCGCTCTGACCCTTGCCTTAGCTCCCATAAGTTACGGCCCCCTACAGGTGAGGGTATCAGAGGCGCTGACTGTCCTGCCCTATATTATGCCCGCTTCGATCTGGGGTCTTTTCATCGGCTGTTTTCTGGCGAATTGGCTGGGAGGGTTAGGGCCCTGGGATATGTTTGGCGGCAGCCTCCTCACTCTGCTTGCTGCCATTTTAACCTACTGGGTGCGCAAGACGGGAAAACCCTGGTTGGCTCCTCTGCCGCCGGTTCTGGTAAACGCCTTTGGAGTGAGCGCCTATCTGCAACTGCTCTTCCAACCACCTTCAATAGCTTTACTGAGGGGTCTCTCGCCCTACTTCCTCTTTGTCATCTCTGTAGGGATGGGAGAACTTATCGCCTGCTATCTTTTGGGTTATCCTTTGTTACGCATCCTGCTGAGGCGCAGAGATCACACAAGGCAAGGCAGCTAAGCCAATGAGAAGATTGTTAACCGGAAAACAGGAATATACGAGAGAACGCAGGAAAAGTTTTCCTTGACAATTTCCCTAATTCTTTCTATGTTTAGACGATTTCTCTGTGTGCAAAAAGGGAAACAACGGGAAACCCAACTTAGAGGGGAGATTTAATTGAAACGTCTAACTGGTATAGTCTTGGTCTGTTTGTTGCTGTTGAGCTTTAGCACTCTGATCCGTGGGGAGACATTCCCCAAACGGGTGGGCTGGGTGAACGATTTTGCCGGGGTCATCTCCCCTGAATATCGTACCCGAATGCAAGCACTCATCACCGAACTGAACCAGAAGATAGGTGCCGAGATTGCCGTGGTAACTATGCCTACTATCGGAGATGAGGACTACACCGACTATGCCAATCGCCTTCACGAGGACTGGGGCATTGGCCAGAAGGACAAAGACAATGGGGTTTTGATCTTCATAACCGTCAAGGAGAGAAAGCTACGGATCGAAGTCGGCTACGGCTTCGAGGGTATACTGCCTGATGGACGAGTAGGGGCCATTCTGGACAACTATGCTATCCCTCTCCTGCGCCAGGATCAATACGGGCAGGGTCTGTTTAACGCCACTGCTGCAGTGGCCGGCGTGATTGCAAAAGACGCCGGTGTGACCCTGACCGGGATGCCCAAAACGAGAGCCGCCCGCCAACCTGCCCGTGAGCGCAGTCCTCTGGGGGCCCTTATTCCCATAATATTATTGCTACTGATCTTGTTAGGTGGCAGAGGAAGACTACTCCCCCTGCTGTTTTTGGGAAGTATGATTGGCGGCAGAGGATTCGGAGGGTTCGGCGGTGGATTCGGAGGAGGCTTCGGCGGCTTTGGGGGCGGACTGAGCGGCGGAGGCGGCGCCGGACGAGGATTCTAACCAGTTGGAGGTGAACAGATGGCAAAGATACCAAACCGACCAGAAGAGATATTTCAAGAACTTACAGATGGCTTGAAGGCAGTCTACGGTGACAGTTTGATTTCGGTTATCCTTTTCGGCAGCGGTGCCCGGGGAGAATACAGACCTAAGAAATCCGACCTGAACTTTCTCATCGTCCTCAAGGATAACTCACCTTCAGAATTGGCCAAATGTCAGAAACAGTTGACAAAATGGTATAAGAGAAATGTGGCCATCCCCTTGTTTCTCACCGAACAGTATATCCAGGCTTCTTTAGACACTTTTCCCATCGAGTTCTTAGAGATGAGCTCAGCTTACCAACTGGTTTGGGGAAAAGATGTGCTCTCCGGCCTGAGGTCTTCCAAAGCGAATCTGCGTTTGCAGTGCGAAAGGGAGCTCAAGGGGAAACTGCTTCACCTGCGTCACGCATTTTTAGAAAGCCAAGGCAAGGTGAAGGACCTACCAGCATTGCTATCCACCTCCATAGCTGCCTTCGCCCCTATCTTCAGGGCTTTGCTCTACATCTCTGACATTGAGGCCCCCCGAAAAAGAGCGGATCTGATCAAGCAGCTCTACCAAAGTTTCCACCTGGATTCCTCACTCTTTGAAACCTTGCTTCAGATAGTCCGTAAGGAGAAGAAGGCATCCGAAACAGAGGCAGAATACCTGTTCGACAAATATGTTGAAGAAATTGACAAACTTTCACAAATAGTAGATCGACTGGTCATCGAAAAGGAGGAAAATAGATGAGAAAGGGCACGAAATCACTACTTATTATCTTGGGTATCATTGTCATCATTCTATTGGCGTTAGTAAGCAGATTGGTAGGCGGATATAATAAGATGGTAGGCTTAGATGAGTCGGTTAAGACCGCCTGGGCGCAGGTGGATGTGCAGCTACAGCGTCGCTATGACCTGATACCCAATCTGGTGGAGACGGTAAAGGGTTATGCCGCTCACGAAAAAGAGGTCTTTATCCGGGTTACCGAAGCTCGATCGAAAGTGGCCGGAGCGCAAACAGTAGGAGATAAAATCAGCGCCAACAACGAACTGACCAGTGCGCTGGGCAGACTGCTGGTGGTAGTGGAACGGTATCCTGATCTCAAGGCTAACACCAATTTCATCCGACTTCAGGACGAACTGGCGGGCACGGAAAATAGGATAGCAGTGGCGAGAAGGCGCTACAATGAATCGGTAAAGGCATATAACCAGACTATCCGCAGGTTCCCAACCAACATCATTGCTGGACTGTTCAACTTTATAAGGGCTCCGCTTTACCAAATACCCGAGGCCGCCAAAGAACTACCTAAGGTTAAATTTTGATTCAACTAAAGAACTCAACTACGGTGGAAAAAATCACAATCGCACAGCAAAGGGGGGGAATGAACGAATTCCCCCTTTCCTTTGAGTAAACAGTGTCTGTCTGGAAACTCAGTTTTGAGGGAAATGTCATTGCGAGGAGTGAGGAACGAACGACGAAGCAATCCTTGTATTTGCAAGAGATCGCGGAGTTTATCCCGAGCGGTTTAATTGAGATTGCTTCACTTCGTTCGCAATGACAAGCGAGGGACCTCACCGCAATGACGAGAATATTTCAATTTGGTTAGTTTCCGGACAGACACTAAATGGAATTTCGTTCTACTAAAACTCTACCTGATGAAGGAGGATTAATGGCCTTCAGTTGGATACTACCGCAATGCAGCAAATTCGACCTTGAGGATATAGATAAGATAATCGCTGCGGCCATAAGGGTGCTGGAGAAAACGGCCTGGACTATAGACGGAACCCCTGAATTTATGGGATTCTTAAGCTCCTTCGGTTGCGAGGTTAGGGGGAAAAAGGTGCAATTTTCCACCCTTGTGGTAGAAAAAGCACTTGATAGAATTAAGCAAGAGCGAGAGCAAAAAGCAGCCTCTGCCCAAGCTGAAAAAGAGCAAATTCTCCCCACCCAGATTGAGTTCTCTACCTCCGGCCAGGCCCTGTGGTGCAGTGACCCCGAGACAGACCAACTGCGAGCAGCCACTGAGAAGGACCTGGCCAATCTTTGTCGGGTGATCAATAGTTTTCCCGGGTTAGACCGCTCCCATCCCACCTTCATCCCCCAAGATGCTCCACTTATGACTCGAGAACTTCATAGTTTTGTGACCATTATGCTTAATAGTGACAAACCCTATCGGGTTTCTGCCTATTCCCCGGAGGTGGTCAAATATTTTGTCGAGGCCCTAACAATCTATTACGGCTCTGAGAAAAAAGCTCTAACTAACCTTCTGCTGCCCTGTAAGGTGTGGATAAATACGCCATTTATGATCTCTCGGGAGACAATTGAGGCCCCTATGGAAATCAGAAGACTGACCGGGCAGCCTTTAGTTTACAACCCGATGCCGGTGGTGGGCATTGCTACACCCGTCACCCCTGCCGGTGCCTTGGTTCTGATCACTGCAGAAGTGTTGGGCGTTAACGTTATCAGTTTGGCTGTGGATGACTGTCTCTGCGGCTGGTGTGCTGCTCCCCTGAGTTTTGACATGAAGACCGGCATTCACAACCAGTGGGGGCCGGAGACGATAGTTATTGGCACTGCCCAGACCCACATCGCCGCCCAGCTTTTCGGTACTCGCCCCTCGGTGAGGGCGACCTTAGGCACTGGGGCAAAGACCCCTGGGGCCCAATCGATGTGCGAGAGGTCCTTCGGAGTAGGAATGGGTGTGCTGGCCGGCATCAGATCATTCGGGGGCTTAGCCACCTTGGCTCACTCCGATGTGGGCAGCGTCGTCCAGTTGATGATGGATATGGAACTGATGCAAGCAGTGGCAAAGTTAGTAGAAGGCTTCTGTGTAGATGAAGAAGAGATGGCTGAAGAATTGATTGTCGAACTCGCCTCTAAGGGCGCGGTGTTTTTAGATACCGAGCACACCGCCAAATATTTTCGTAGATATCAGTGGTTTCCTGAACTGATGGACAGAAGAGTCCCTATGTCCTGGAAAGACAATCCCGCTACAATGCTGGAGAACGCTCGAAAAAAGGCACTACACCTGATTAAAACTGCTCCCAATAAGTGTCCCTTAGACCAAACTCAGAAGACCGAGTTGGCAAAATTGCTCCAGACAGCAGACAAAGAACTGGGAGAGGCCCAATAGGCTGTCCAGATTCTCCTCGCCTACCTGCAAGTTCAACACAGTTCACCATTCATTGCCTAAATAGCTCATTGTAAAGAGCTAATAAAGAGGAAGGATGGGAAGATTTTTTGGAGACAAGACTTCGCATCGAGATTTCTCAAAGAAAATTCAGAGAAAGGAGAAATAAGTGCCTAAGAGAATTGACATAAAGAAGATAATGGTTATCGGCTCTGGGCCGATTATTATTGGTCAGGCATGTGAGTTCGACTATTCAGGAACCCAGGCTTGTAAGGCTCTAAAAGAAGAAGA
>DAOVPH010000037.1 GCA_030629295.1 Candidatus Latescibacterota bacterium
ACGGGGTTAGTCAATCTGGATTATCATCTGGATGCTTTGAAAGAATGGGCTGAACCATTACAGATAGAAAAAATAGAAGCAGAGGACAAAACTTCTCTTATCCGAGTCGGAGAAACTCATTATATTAACCAGGTTCAGCCGCCAGGAACAGAAAAAACCTTGCTTCAACCTGTGGACTTTCTCAGAGCGAAAACCAAAGGAAGACCACTTCTATTGTCTGAGGACGAGTGGCCTTTATTGCTTTATTCCTCCTCTCCGAAGCTGGTGCAGTTTCTTGTTTCTCCCAAATTATGGCTTCCAGACTATTTTGGGCATTGTGCCGGATTGGACGACGTTCTTTTTCGTGGAATCATCTGGGCCGTAAAAAAGCCTTTTGTGGCCAAAATGATCCCTCCTTTTGTCACCTGCAGAATAGATGATGCCAATGGCAGCGCCAATATCTTTGGCAAAAAAAGGGATTCTGCCAACAAGAAATTTGCCTATCTGGATATACTCAATAAATTTGGCTATATCCCAAATATCGGGCTTTTTATTGATGACATTACTGAAGAAGATGGAAACATCATCAAGACAAAATACGACAAAGGACTGGCAGAATTTTCTCCCCATGCCTTCAGTGATCCCAAGAATATCAATGAACATCCGATCTATATGTTGCATAATGGGGATCAATTTTCCGAAGCGGAATTGAGGAAAAATTTTGCCAGGGTAGATGAAAAATTCCGGCGCTGGGGAATCAGGCAGGCGAAGGCAGTTAATGCCCATTTCTGTGAAACCGGGACGAATGCGGTGCCCTTCTTGAGGGAGCAGGGAGTAAAATTCAGCATGCAACCTGGTGTTCCTTTTGGCTATAACTGGGCCGGAGCCGCCGAAGGCAAGCATCCCAGGTGGGATCCCAAACCGTATGGTGACCATGGATTTCATTATGATGCTATGCTGAATCACCCGGAAATTTTTGATGTAGTTGCCCATCCTTTGGGCAGCCATAAGCTAAAGGGAAGCATTGTGTCTAATGATTTTTTGTGGGGGAACACCACATTCTGGGAAGAGTCAGAGTTTAACAATATCGAGGGAGCAGCAAAAAAGGGTGCCGGAATAATTAAGCTGGGTTTGAGCAGTGGCTTCTTCGGCTGCCTGATGGCCCACGAGCAGCGCATTGCCACTCTATCGGTAAACGAATTTGAGGAGACATTGCGGAGAATTGACTCGTCACTTTCGGACCGTGAAAAAATCTTTGCCTCCTACGATGAGATCGCCGAGTATCTTTATAACCACAGCCAATCAAAGCTAATGGGGGTGAAACTTGAAAGAGGAAAAATCTCTTGTCGGCTGAGCGGGCAAAGCACTGTTCCTTTGAAACTTTCTGTTTTTAGAGAAGAAAAAGACCAAACAATAAGGGAATTCCATAACTTTCCTCCTTTTTCCGGAGAGATTGAGGTTGTTCTGTAAAAACACGTTGAGAGAACTGAAGAGGAAATTATGCCAAAAGAGACAGGTAGCAAAAAGCCAATTCGCGTCGGAGTAGTTGGAGTTCGTCGAGGTCAGGTATTTTAACCGAAGGAAAAGCAAATGGATCTCAGACGAAGTTTCTGGATTTGGTTTCAGAACCTGGATGGGGCCTGGCGAGAGTTCATTGACTTTGCCGCCCAGTGGCAGATTGATTCGGTCGTCATCTGGTTTCCTTTCTCCTATATGGAGGGGAAGGCCGAAGACTGGAAATGGCCGCCCCGAAAGGGGACGTTCGGCAACTTCGGCAAGGAGATAACGCAGTATGCCCATAGTCAGGGCGTACAGCTCATCTGTGGCTTTCCGCTCAATGGCTATGATGTGGGTGCCTTCATCTTGAAAGAGCACCCGGAATTGCAGGCAACGATTCCCTCAGAATTGGCCAATACCCCTAAGGGAAAAGATAGTGTAGGAAAGATCTTCTGTCCCTCGAACGAAGCGTCGCAGAAAATGGTGCAGGAGCTTTTAAATATTTTAGTTGAGGAGACTGGGGTAGATGGCTTCAATTTTGAATCCGGAGCAGTGGACTATGTGACTTGCCACTGTTCCCGGTGTGAGGAGCGGTTTCAGAGTCGGGGAGAAACCGAACATGAGAACAAGCCGATTCTGTGGGAGATCGAACAGATTAACTCTTTCGTGCATTTCCTGAGGAACAAGAGGGACGGTCTTCAGTTTTCTATGGATGCCATCTATGGCCAGGTGGCAGACCCTGAATTGCTTGCCAGAGAAATAGACGAACACTGCACCATCTTCTGGGGAGATTGGGGGAACTTTCCGGATAGGACCACGGCAAAGAAGTTGATGAGCATCCGGCAGAACACCGGCTTTTTGCTCAGATTGCAACTGCTACGAGAGCCGGGGCAGCAGGCTTTGACCGATATTATCGAAAATTGCAGGGAGTTAATCTCTCTTAGTCCGAGGGAGATGGTAGGCAGAGCCTGGATTCCCAGAGGCTGGAACGCGGTAAAAGATGCGCTTTTCGCTCAGGCAACCAGGGATTCCCGACGCTCAGACGCGGAGTTTCAGGCCATCATAGAAGAGCTGTACGCACGCTATCCCTTTCGAAAGGGCGAAGAAGAGGTGCCTCCAGGAAATTATAACAAGATAGAAGGCGAATGGGGTTTTGTGAATATCGTTTAGGAAAACGAAAGGAGAGAATCATGGATAAAGGAAAGAAAGCCAAATCGGATTTCCGGTACGCAACCGGAGACGTCAAGGTTCCCTGGGCTGCCATCGGGGAGAATGTGAATGCAGATGATGTTACTGAGATTGTAAAGTTCCTGATCCCGAACGGGAAGAATCAAGCAGCCTACGACAGACAGCTTACAAGGGTCAGAGAGGAAATTGAGAAGCTGCGTGAGAAAGGTGGATATGCCACGAAACTGTCTCTGGGGAATAGGGTCAAGGAATTGGAAGAAGAGGTAAAGGAATTTTTGGGGGTCAAGTATGCCTGCTTTGTGACCAATGCGACGGCGGGCTTCGGGATTGGACTCAAGTTCTCCGGCTTGAAGCCCGGAGATGAAATGATTGCTCCCGCCATTACCTTTTGCTCTACGATCTCTCCCGCCTTGGAAATGAGGGCAAAGGTGGTATTGGCTGACATTGATCCTCGAACATTGAATATCGACCCTGAGGATGTAGCCAGAAAGATAACCAGCAAGACTAAGGTGATTATGTCCGTTTATATCGGCGGATACCCCCCTGATATGGACGCGATTATGAAACTGGCCCGGGAAAACGATATTGCAGTCGTTGAGGATGCTGCTCACGCCTTTGGGGGAAGTTACAAAGGCAAAATGAGTGGAACAATAGGACATTTTGGCTCATATAGTTTCCACGAGGTGAAGAATGTGAATGCTCTGGGCGAAGGGGGAATTGTGGTTACCAATGAGCCATGCGGCGAGGACTTTCCTAAAGCGCGTTTTGTTGGTTTTGACATCGCTCATCCCATCGAGAAATGGCTCTATGATGTAGTGGCGTTGAAAGGAAAGGGTGGTCACTACTCGGCAGCCGGAAACCATTCCTCCACCGAAATTCAGGCAGCTGTGCTACTTAATCAGATGAAGAGGCTAAAGGAGATTATTGCTGTCAGAAGAGAGAATGCTGAATATCTGAACAAGCGATTCGAGGGGGTAGAAGGAATTGTCCCATGTCCCTTGGATACTGATGATATAAAGAGTACATACCATCTGTATCTCTTCCAGCTTGATCCTGACAGATTGAGAGGAAACATCCAGGATTTTAAAAAAGGACTGGGTGAGAAAGGAGTAACTCAGGTCCCCCATTTTGCTCCGCTGTATCGTTTCTCTTATATGAAGCAACTCGGATACGATACAGAGGCCATTCGGAAAACTTGTCCAAATGCCGAAGAAGTCTTCTTGCATAGATTCACCCATCTGCCGCTGTATCCGTTGACTCAACAACAGCTTGAATATATGGCAGATAGTGTTATTGAAGTAGTGAAGGAGATGATAAAATGATTATAGGAGTTCCTAAAGAAATTAAAGAAGAGGAATATCGGGTAGGTCTTTTGCCAGATGGAGTTTCTATCCTAAGGGAAAGAGGACATTCTATTCTGGTAGAGAAAGGTGCAGGAGAAGGGGCAGGTATTAAAGATGACCAGTATGCAACGAACGGGGTTGAGATTGTACGCTCAGCTAAGGAGATATTCCAGAGAGCGGATTTAGTAGTTAAGGTTAAGGAGCCCCAACCTTCTGAATATGAGTTTTTGCAAGAGGGGCAGATTCTGTTCACTTATTTTCATTTTGCCTCCAGTCGGGCAATGACGGAGGCTCTCTTGGAGAGAAAAATCACGGCTGTTGCTTACGAAATGGTAGAAGAAAATGGGAGTCTCCCTTTACTTTTGCCAATGAGCGAGATTGCTGGTAGACTTGCTCCTCAGGAAGGAGCAAAATATCTGGAAAAAGAATATGGAGGAAAAGGGGTCTTGCTAAGTGGAGCAACCGGAGTATCTCCAGCCAGGGTGGTTGTTATTGGTGGGGGGACCGTAGGTCTGAATAGTGCCATCATATCTTCTGGTATGGGAGCGGAAGTATATATTTTGGAGATTAACCTTAATAGACTTCGCTATCTTAGGGATATCTTGCCTTCAAATGTAAAACTCCTCTATTCTAACTCGGAGAACCTGAGAAAGGTCTTAAAAGAAGCTGATTTGGTCATCGGAGCGGTTCTTATTCCTGGGGCTAAGGCTCCTATTCTGCTCACAGAAGAAGACCTTAAAATAATGGAGAAAGGCACGGTTTTGGTTGACGTTTCAATAGACCAGGGAGGCTGTTTCCAGACAAGCAAGCCGACTACTCATAAGAATCCAGTCTATCTGAAGGATGGAATTGTCCATTATTGTGTGGCAAATGTCCCTTCAGCAGTAGCTAAAACATCAACTTATGCACTTTGTTATGCCACCTTCCCCTATCTTTTATCCTTGACTGAGAAAGGAATAAAAGCACTAGAAGAGAATTCAGCCTTGAAGAAAGGATTGTGCTTGCACAAGGGCAAAATAACCAACCTTGTCATCTCAAAAGTATTTAGAGACTAAAAAGATTCTGTCGAAAAAGGCCAATTTTACAGAAAACGTCCTCCATTCTACCTTGATTGTATAGAGTGCCTTGAGAAAGTCAAGTGTTAATTTCTGACGACAAATCTCCTTTGACCTCCTGGAGCCTATTTTTTTCAGGAGGCCTGAGAAGGAATATACTGAGACGATCTTCACGGTTTTGCAATCCAGGGTATATTTGGGGTTCAGTGCCCAGTTTAAGTATCCTCAGAGCCTAATCCTGGCCGCAATACGGGGTGTTACCCCAAGGTGCCCAAGCGAGGTTGAGGGATGCCGCAGAGAGTATCTGTGGCCGGGCAGGAGTATCCAATCTATACAGCGAGGTTTGACCGAAGCCAAGAGCCTTATGGAATTTAGCGGAATCCCCAGCCCTGGCCACAAAACTGATCCACTATCTCAGGATATGATTCACCTTATGGAGTCAGTGTACCTCCTTTGGTTGAGATTACTCAAAATATCTTTTGGCAAAGCTCACATACTCTTCAATACGGTCCGAAGCATGTCGCTGAGTGAGAAAGAGCTCAATTTTGGCCTGGGGATCTTTGCTAACTCCCAGACCATTGGGTGGCTGAAATGGTTTCTGGTCATTAATCATCCAGAAGGCCACCCGCATAAATCGAGTGGTAGTAGCAACACAAGCACAATCCTTGGACTTTCCACGCTCCATCAGCCGATTGGTAAAGTAGGCGAAGTAGTCATTATGCTTCATAAGGGCATCACCAATGTCAATGCTAATGTAACGCAGATTTCGGGAACCCTTTCTGGAAATGGGATGATCGGCCGACTCTCGTGTTGTCGACTGGAAGCTGGTGGAATCGAGTCCTGCTGCTTTAATCAGAGCGCGGCTATTGGGATATTGCTCAAAGGGGGTAATCTCTCCGGCGAATTCCCCAGCTCGTATTGGTCCCACGTAATTGATGCTGAGCAGCAATACTGCGGGTATTTGAACTAAGTGACCCAGGAGCTTAATCTCCAGCTGGCAGATATTCTCTGAGAGCTTTTTTAATTCCGAAACAAGGCATTTCAGAATTTCTTCTCGGGTAGAATTAGCTGGAGAGTTTTGGTTAAATGTTTGTCTGGTCCACCTGATAAGCTGATGGCCATCTTCTGGTGAAAGACGACGCCCACGACGGCGGAAGAAATCTACTATGTAACGTGGCCTTAAACGAGAGACTAAGCCAACATTAGGATATTTGCTGAAGAACTCTAAGGAAGCAGGATTCCAGAGGCAGGGATCTTTGAACATCTCAAGCTCAGTGATTCCAGGGAGTAGATTATCCAGCATCGCATGAATCTTGTTCTTCAGAGCAGTTTGGTGTTTCACTTGAAAACGTCTGTACCGACAGAGCTGCCGGAGGTCTTCCCAGATTGGCTTCTCTGGGCGATATATGGTTCCGTAACCACTGAGTAGGGCCTGTCCAATGGCTCGTAGGTCAATCTCATCGGTCTTGGACCAGGTAAGGCCTGCCTTACGACATTGGGCAGTTGACAACGGGTTCAGAACGAACAGGTTGTTATAGCCAAGTTCGTAGATGCTGGCAGCAGGTTTTTTGTAGTAATGGCCAGTAGCCTCAAGACCAAGGAGGATTCTTTCGGCCTGGCGTTCTCTGGAAACCTTGGAGATGGTATTGTGCAGGAAGCTGATACCTTCTTGGCTACTATGAAACTCAAATGGCTCTTTAAATATAGAACCAAAATAATCAGCTACTAAAGCCTTGTGGTAACTTTTGCCGATTTCGATGGGAACAATCACTACTTTCTCCAGATCAGTAGATTTCAGTTTCTCAGCGAGGAGATTTCCCTTGCTTCCACCAATATGTTGTGGTATTCTTTCATTGCTCTTTGCCATGGTTGCCCTCCTTGAAGGTTGTTGGTTGTTGTTTGCATATCCAATTTACCTTCTCAAGGTCTCTTGGCAAAGAGCTTTTTCTAAGACTCTAAAACCATAGAATAAATATACCAGGAATTTCCATTTTCTGCGGCCGACGGGAATCCTTTCCCGTCGGCACGGTGAAGGAAAGGATTCCTTCACCCCTCGTAAAGCGGTTATCGGCGAAAATCTGCGTCCTGATTAATTTAAAAAGAGATGTAGGAGGTGTCTCCAGACGCCGATGGAATCGGGCTCTGGAGAGCCCTCCCACAGAAATAGATATGTGAAGTGAGCCCACACTACTGCCAACAACCTCATTTTTCGACAGAATCTGAAGACGGAAAGATCAGGAAAAACTGTCCCTCAAGAATCTCTGAGATGAAAGCGGAGATCCTTCAACAAAAAACAGGTTCACCTCTCTCCAGACATACTATATCAATCTTGCTCTCACGGAGAAAATGAGCCTGTTATCTATGAGCAAATTCTCGATATTAGGATCCCGGGTGAAATTTCACACGGTCATAATTTCCTCTTCCTTCTTTTTTAGGAGGTCGTCTATCTCTTCGATAAATTCGTCGGTTAAATCCTGCACCTTTTCCATAAGTCTATGACTATCATCTTCGGACAGCTCTGCTGATTTTTCCTGCTTCTTTAATGTATCGTTTGCCTCCCGCCTGATATTCCGAATTTCAACCCGACTGTCTTCAGCCAATCGCTTCACTACCCGAGCCAGTTCTTTTCGGCGTTCTTCTGTCAGAGAGGGGATTTGCAGCCGGATAATAGAGCCATCGTTAGAGGGTGTGAGTCCCAGGTCCGATGCCTGGATGCTTTTCTCAATTTTGGGCAACATCTCTTTGTCCCACGGCTGGATAGTGATCAGACTTACCTCAGGCGCGCCTATGCTGGCGACCTGATTTAAAGGAAGGAGACTGCCGTAGCAGTCCACTCTGATTTTGTCCAACAAGGAGATATTGGCCTTTCCTGTTCGGACGGAGGCCATCTGCTGGCCCAGTGATTGCAAAGCTTTCTGCATCTTCTCCTTTACTGCCGAAACAATCTTTTCATCCATCGTTCTCCTCCACCAGTGTTCCGATATGTTCGCCTGTTAGTATCCTGGTTAGATTTCCCCTCTTGGTTATATTGAAGACTATGATAGGCAACTTATTATCTTTACAGAAAGATATCGCGGTAGCGTCCATTACCTTCAGTCCTCTGTTCAACGCATCGATATACCCAATACGGTCAAATTTCCGAGCCGAAGGGTGCTTCTGAGGATCGGCGTCGTAGACACCATCAACCTTGGTGCCTTTCAAGATAACCTCTGCCCCTATTTCTGCGGCTCGCAGACAAGCAGCGGTGTCGGTAGTGAAGTAGGGATTTCCGGTGCCAGCGGCGAAGATTACCACCTGGTCTTCCTCCAAGTAACGCACTGCATCTCTTCTAACAAATAGGTCAGCTATCTTTCCCATTTCAATAGCCGTTTGAACTCTGGCATAGTTTCCCAGCTTTTCCAGGGTCTCCTGGAGGATCAGAGAGTTAATCACCGTTGCCAACATACCTATGTAATCTGCGGAAACCCGATCCATCCCCTTGATGCTGGCCTGAACCCCCCGGAAGATATTACCTGCCCCAACCACCACGCCTATCTGAACTCCCATTCTCTGGACCTCGCAGATCTGCTCAGCCATCTCCCTAACCACTTCCGGATCAGTCCCGTAGCTCAATTGCCCCGCTAACACTTCACCACTGAGCTTTAGTAAGATCCTTTTGTACTTGGGTTGCTGCATGGCCCCCGCCTTGGTAAATTACTCTTCACCTAATCTATAACGAATAAAGCGTTTAATGGAAATATTCTCACCCACATTAGCGATGATTTGGGTAAGAAGATCCTTAACAAAAGTATTAGGATCCTTTATGAAAGGCTGCTCTAACAGACATACCTCTTGGAAGAACTTCTCTAATCTCCCGTCTATGATTCTTTGGACAGCTCTCTCTGGTTTTCCCTCCGCCTGTTTTTTGTAGATCTGTTTCTCTTTCTCCACTATTTCAGCCGAAAGATCTTCTTTCTTGACGATCAGGGGATTAGCTGCTGCTATTTGCATTGCAATATTTTTGACAAAACCTTGAAACTCTTCAGTACGAGCGACAAAGTCTGTTTCACAATTGATTTCGACTAATACTCCCAATTTGCTGCCAGGGTGAATATAGGAGGCTATTATTCCTTCCTTGGTTATTCGGCCTGTTCGCTTGGTGGCTACTGAGATGCCTTGTTCTCTGAGCAGCCTTACTGCTTTATCAAAATCTCCTCCAGAAGTAGTGAGCGCTTTTTTGCAATCCATTATTCCGGTGCCCGTTTTCTTGCGGAGCTTTTGTACCATTTCAGCGGTAACTACCATATATTTAATCCTTTCGCCTTTGGTCCATTATAACTTTATGAGTCTTGCTGACTAACAGCTGTGACTTCCACTTTTGCCTGCTCTTTCGTCTCTTCTGGTGCCTCAATTTCCTCTGTTGCCCGTTTTTTACCTTGTAAGACAGCATCTGCGATTGATCGGGTGATCAATCTGACTGAGCGGGTAGCATCGTCATTGCCGGGGATGGGGAAATCCACTACAGTGGGGTCGCAGTTGGTATCCAGAATCGCTACTACAGGAATGTCCAGCCGGTTAGCTTCGGAAACGGCAATGCTCTCCTTTTTGGTGTCTACCACATAGAGCATAGCAGGCAAGCGGGCCATCCCTCGGATACCGCCTAACATTTTCTCAAGCTTCTGTTTCTGTCGTTCTAGTTGGAGAACCTCCTTTTTGGGCAGCTTCTCATAAGTGCCGTCCTGAGCAGATTTTTCCAGTTGCTCTAAGCGTTTCACGCTGCGTCTGATAGTCTCAAAATTGGTAAGCATTCCTCCCAACCACCGTTCAGTAACATAGAACATCTCGCATCTCAGCGCCTCTTCCTTTACTACATCGCTTATCTGTTTCTTCGTGGCCACAAACAGTATTGATTTACCACCGGCGACAGCTTGCTGTACAGCATCATGTGCCTCTGACAACCCCTTGATTGTCCGTTGAAGGTCAATAATATAGATGCCGTTCCTCTCGGCAAAGATGAATTTCTTCATTTTGGGATTCCACCGTTTAGCCTGATGGCCAAAATGAACTCCCGCCTCCAAGAGTTCTCTCATTGTAACAACAATTTCGTTATCTCTTTGAGAACTGATATTTTTTTCTGGCTCCTGCCAGTCCATATTTCTTCCTTTCTTTCTCCCTGGGGTCTCTGGTTAAAAACCCTGCAGATTTTAAAACATTTCGCAACGACTCATTCCAGGCAAGCAAGGCACGAGAAATTCCCAAGCGAACTGCCCCTGCCTGTCCTGATAGACCGCCTCCTTTGACAGTGGCGATGACATCGAATTCACCCGAGGTTTGCGTTAACTGAAAAGGTTGTTCAATAATCATCAACAAGGTCTGGCGACCGAAATAGTCAGAAGCAGCTCGTTGATTTACAATAATTTTCCCTGAACCAGATTTTAGCTTGACAAA
>DAOVPH010000006.1 GCA_030629295.1 Candidatus Latescibacterota bacterium
ACCTCCTCAATTGAATATTGAACATTATTTGTATTGTATTTGATCGCCTTGATAGGCTCCGTTGTGTCGTGATGCTACTACTTGTACAAAGCAGTAGAATCACTGTTAAATTCCAGAGCTATGATTGCGAATCATACCAATGGGCTGGCATACGACGTGGAGCTCTTTTAAAGGGTCTTCTTACCGACTCAATGCTTGCTCCCTTGATTTCGATGTTTTCCAATTCAGCGTTTCCAAAACCATATCTCTGTGCCAGTGTGATATACTCTACTTCATCTTGCTTAAACCCCATTACAGCTGCACCAACAGCATCTGCAGCCACAAAATCTTTGCTTGCTATTATCACCTTTGTTCCAACAGGATCGCCCTCAATCTCTCCTCCTTCCCTGCCGACAATACCATCGATGATGTTCAACGTCGGCCTTACAACCTTCAGAAGGTCTATTATCTTCTTATCGAAATCCCTATGCATTGCCTGCCTATTTTGAACTATGCAGCCCATCATATTTTTCATAGACATTGTCACGGAGATTTCAGAAGTATGTACCTTTAGACACGGTAAGTCGATGATGCAATCACACTCCGTTACTGTCTTTGCAATCCCAAACCGCTCTATCGCCAGTGGATTAGGGACGGGGAGAAAAATCTCCTCATCTCTGTTGAAATCAACCAATCTCGCTCCATATCTTTTGGCAATATCAAAAAAACCAAATTTATCGGAGGCTTTCGTAATATCGCAGTATCCTCCTTCTCCAACAATCACATCATTCATTACCCCGATGTCTTTCATGAATTGCAATGTCCCTTCAACCATAGAAGGGTGAGTAGTTACTCCAGTTGAAGCCGGCATATCGGCAGTAATATTTGGTTTTATAAGGACCCTCTTGCTTCCAGATAAAATCTTATCTGCCTCAATTTCTCTCAAGGCTTCATAGGTCAACATCCTACCGTCTTCGCCTTTCTTTATAGCGACAATAGAATTAGACATGATTTTCCGCTTCTCTCCACTGAAGGGTTCTGTCGATTGTGACACAACCAGCATTGAGCAGGCTCTTATTGTTCCTCAAGTTCTCCACTCTGATATATCCCAGCATTTAAGGAAGGAAAGAAGGTCTATGTGCAAGAAGGCCAACCCAAAACCCTTTATTGTTCAAAATGTTCTGAATAAGCTATCGTTTTGGGTTGGCCTTCTGCCTGTTATAAAAGCGTTCTTACCAAAATCCTTTTTCGAACTGCGATTTCATTCAATTCCCTAATAAACTGTCACTTGCAGTTCAATACTTTACTCCTGTTCTTCTGAACCAGGTAAATATATTAAGCCCTTCCATTTTGTCAAGCTTTTTTTTTAAGATTTTTTCGAAAAAAAACTCCTCGCCCATTTGTTCCTGAAAAACACCTGCTACCTTGCCCCCCAGTTTTATCGGTTCTTTCCCTGTTTGGCCGGCAGAAAAAAAATCGCAGCGGGGATAGCCCCTGCCATCTCCTATCTCAAGAAATTCCACTTCCGGCTGGAGTATTTCTCCCTGGCCAGCTTCTCTGAAAGTTCCTTCTCCTGAGGGGAAAGCTCACCCGGAACCAGCTCCGTTTCAAACCTCCTTTCCCACCCTATTTTCAATGCTTGGGCAAACTCAGCGAGGGTCACTGTCCGGCCGAGAAGCTGCCGCAGGCCTGTCATCCTCTCCTGGGCCTGCTGAATCAAACAGACCCTCTGCTCACCTACAGGGACTTTCAATACCGTGAATAACCTATTCGCATCCAAATCAAGAGGAATGGAACCGTGTTGCAGGATAGTCTTTCCCCGGCGGAGCTGGGCACTGCCCACGATTTTCCTGCCACCGACGGCAAGCTCATACCGGGAGGAGATATTGAAGCAGGCAGCCGAACCCGCTCTGGCTCTATTTCCTGATTTCGACGAAACTATCGTCGCCTCTACCCCAAGAACTCTCAACCCCTCCTGGATTGCCTCACTGATCACCCGATAGGAACCCAGCAACCCTTCCGGCAGGGGTGACGTTCTTTCCGGCACTACCACGCTATAGGTAAGTTCCACATCGTGCAGCACGGCCCTTCCCCCGGTGGGACGGCGAATATAGTCTATACCCAGTCTCTTACAAGCCTCCACATCCACCTCTTTGAGCATACTCTGGAAATAACCCACCGAGACTGCCGCTGGCCTCCAGCCGTAAAACCTGAGGGTAGGAGGTGCCTCTCCCTGGATACAGCTAAGCAGAATCGCCTCGTCGGTCGCCATATTAACTGCCGCCCCGCAGAAACCTGTTTCTAACAGACGCCACTTCATTCCTTCCACCTCAGATTAGGCTTTCTGGCCGCAGCCACCTCGTCCAACCGTCCGACAGAGGTATGGTGAGGAGCAGATTTGAGCGTCTCCGCATCCTCCTGGGCTATCTTTATCAGCGCCTCGGCAAAGCGGTCTAAGGTCTGTCTCGACTCCGTCTCCGTGGGCTCAATCATCAAGGCCTCATTCACAATCAGAGGGAAGTAGATGGTAGGAGGATGAAAGCCACAGTCGATGAGGCGCTTGGCGATATCCAGGGCCCTGATTCCCCTCTTTTTCTGCCTTGCTCCCGAGAGGACAAACTCGTGTTTACAAATGCGGTCATAGGGCAGGTGGTAGTGGTCCTTGAGCCTTTTCACAAGGTAATTGGCATTGAGCACGGCGTTTTCTGCCACCTGACGGAGTCCCTCTGGACCTAAGCTGAGCAGATAGGCATAAGCCTTGATCAGTACTCCAAAGTTGCCGTAGAAACTCCTCACTTTGCCTATTGAGAGGGGACAGTTGTAGTCAAGGAGGTAACGCTTGCCCTGTTTGACCACCAGCGGTACAGGCAGAAACGGTGCCAGGGTTCTCTTCACTCCCAACGGGCCTGAACCGGGCCCGCCCCCACCGTGAGGGGTGGAAAAGGTTTTGTGGAGGTTAAAGTGAAGCAGATCAAATCCCATATCTCCCGGGCGAGCCACACCCAAAAGGGCATTCAGATTGGCTCCGTCACAGTAAAGCAGCCCTCCGGCCCGATGAACTATGTCGGCTATTTCCAGGATATTTTCCTCGAACAGCCCCAGAGTGTTGGGATTGGTGAGCATAATAGCAGCCACATCCTCATCTACCAGCTTGTTGAGCTCTACTACATCCACGCACCCCCTTTCATCGGACTTAACCTCTATGGCCTGATAACCGCAGAGGGCAGCGCTGGCTGGATTGGTGCCGTGGGCAGAGTCAGGAATGATCACCTGGTGGCGTTTCTGGGCCTTGGACAGGAAATAGGCCCGAATAATAAGCATCCCGGTAAGCTCGCCGTGGGCGCCGGCCGCCGGCTGCAGAGTGACTGCATCCATCCCCCCTATCTGAGCCAGATACTCCCCCAGCTCGTACATCAACCGCAAGGCCCCCTGACAGAGCTCCTCCGGCTGGTAAGGGTGAAGTCGAGTCAGTCCGGCAAGCGAGGCTATCTCCTCGTTCACTTTAGGGTTGTACTTCATAGTGCAGGAGCCCAACGGGTAAAGCCCTGTGTCTACGCCGCAGTTTAGCTGTGAAAGCCGGGTGAAATGTCTGACTATCTCAGGCTCGCTTAATTCGGGCAGAGGCAGATCCTTGCGAAGATGTTGCTCAGGGATAAGCCTCTCCGGCTCCTCTTCCGGAACATCGCACCGGGGCAGTGAGACCCCTACTTTACCCTTCTTGCCTATCTCAAAAACTAACCTTTCTTTCATTGCTGTTCTCCGGTTTCGCTCAATACCTCAACAAACTCGTCTATCTGTTCTTTTGTCCGTTTCTCGGTAACACAGACCAAAAGCCCGTTTTGGTGTTCGGGATAGAATTTTTTCAGTCCTAACCCGCCAATTATCCTCTGCTTTAAGAGTACCTGATTGATCTTTTGGGGAGAAGTAGGACAATTGACGCTGAACTCCTTAAAGAAAGTTCCCGAAAAAAGCGGGGGAAATCCGTTTAGTTTCGCGATCTCTCTCCAGGCGTAGTGGGCCTTTCTCAGGCAGAGCAAGGCGACTTTTCGCAGGCCTTCTTTCCCCAGGGTTGTCAAGTAGACAGCGGCAGCTAAGGCATTTAGGGATTCGTTGGAGCAGATATTGGAGGTGGCCTTTGCCCGGCGGATGTGTTGTTCTCTGGTCTGCAGGGTAAGCACAAAGCCCCGTCTGCCCTCTGAGTCGGTCGTTGCCCCTACCAATCGACCGGGCATATTGCGCACGAATTGCTCTCTGGTGGCAAAAAAACCGAGGTAAGGGCCTCCGAAACAGATCTCGTTGCCCAGGGCCTGTCCCTCTCCCACGGCAATGTCTGCTCCGTAAGCCCCTGGGGGCTGTAGAATCCCCAGAGAGATGGGATCTACGCTTACCACAAACAACGCCCCGACCCGATGAGCTATCTGGGAAATCTCGTTCATCTCTTCTAACAGGCCGAAGAAATTCGGGTGCTGGACCACTACCGCGGCCGCCCGGTCGTCCAGTTCTTTCCTTAGCCAGTCTAAGTCTGTCAGACCTGAAGTATAGGGTATCTCCAGGGTCTCTACAGACATTCCCTGAAGGTAGGTCCTCACCACCTGCCGATATTCAGGATGAAGGGTTTGGGAGAGAAGTAGCCTATCTCTGCCGGTTATCCGACAGCTCATAAGAACCGCTTCAGCTAAGGCAGAAGCTCCATCGTACATCGAGGCATTGGATACATCCATCCCGGTTAGCTGGCAGATCAGAGTCTGGTACTCATAGATGGCCTGTAGTGTTCCCTGGCTTATCTCTGCCTGGTAAGGCGTGTAGGAGGTGTAGAATTCCGCCCTGGAGACTATCTGCCTCACCACGCTGGGGATGAAATGATCGTAGGCGCCTGCTCCCCGGAAGCAAACATAATCGTCTATGTTTGCGTTCTCAGCGCCCAGTTGGCGAGCGTGCTCTAACAGTTCCAGCTCAGATAAAGCAGCAGGCAGCTTTAGAGCAGCCTTGACTCTCACCTGAGGTGGGATATCAGAGAAAAGCTCATCCATACTGGCCAGACCGATGGCCTGGAGCATCTCTCTTCGATCCTCGTCGGTGTTGGGAATGTAGTGCATCTCATCCCACCTCCTCTTGCTGTTTCACCCATTGCTCGTAGTCGCTGGGACTCAGAAGCTCTTCCATTTCCGCAGGGCTGGCAATCTCTACCACTAAAATCCACCCTTGACCGTAAGGGTCCTGGTTGATCAACTCTGGATTATCCCTCAATTCCTTATTCACCTGGATCACTTTGCCACTGACCGGGGCATAGAACTCAGAGACCGCCTTGAACGATTCCACTGTGCCAAAGCTCTTGCCTTTGGTTAACTCCGCCCCCACTTGCGGAAGCTCGACAAAGGTGATGTCGCCCAGGCGATCCTGAGCGTAGTAGGTTATTCCCACTTTTCCTTCATTGTCCTCTACCTTCAGCCACTCGTGGGTCTTGGCGTATTTGAGTCCTTCTGGATACATCATCTCTCCTTGTTTGTGTGATGGTTAAGCGACATGTTTAACACAACGTTGTTAAATGGGTAGACGAAGTTGGTTTTCATAAACCTGGTTTTATTGGATTTGGTTTTATCGTAGAGATGACCCGTCGGGTCGTCTCTACATCGCTTCGGGCGGATTCTGGTACATTTTTGACAATCAAAGAGAAGTAATAGAAATCTCTATACTATCAAGTTGTCTGCCGTCTTTTTTACCCGCGGTTCATAAAAGGGGAGGGAGACAATTCTCGCCGGGTAGTTTTTATCTCTTATTCCCACTGAGATGCTACTGCCAGGGGAGGTATGCTGTAGGTCTACATATCCTAAGCCGATCCCCTTCTGGAGGGTGGGGGAAAAAGAGCCACTGGTCACCTCTCCGATCTTGAGCTTTTTAACAAGAAGGGCATATCCTTTCCGGGGAGCTATTCTGGTCTCCATCTGGAATCCGATCAGTTTCCGGCTTATGCCCTCCTTTTTCTGTTTCTCCAGGGCTTCTCTGCCGATGAAATCGCCCTTGCTCAGTTTGACTGTCCAGTCCAGTGCTGCCTCAAAAGGCGAGGTAGTTTCGTCGATATCATTGCCGTGGAGTCGGTATCCCATCTCTAATCTCAGGGTGTCTCGTGCCCCCAAGCCTGTCGGTTTAAGTCCATAGGGCTTTCCCGTCTGCAAAAGAGCGTTCCACAGCTTCGGTGCCTCCTGGGAAGCAAGGTAAAGCTCAAAGCCATCTTCCCCGGTATAGCCGGTGCGGGACAGAAGGGCGTTGACCCCCTTCACCTTTGCCTGAGTGAAATGGTAATAAAGAAGTTGAGAGAGGCTCACATCGGTCAGCTCTGTTAGAATTTCCTCTGCTTTGGGGCCCTGGAGGGCGATAAGGGAAAATTCGTCGGTTAGGTTTTCCACCTTTGCCTCCCCCCTACTCTGTTTCTCGATCCAGGCGTAGTCCTTTTCTGTGTTGGCGGCGTTCACCACCAGCAGGAATTCCTCCTGGTCTGTTCTGTAGACCAGAAGGTCATCTATGATGCCGCCCTGGGAGTTGCACATAGGAGTGTACAATACTTCTCCGGGGTTCAGGTGCGCAAGGTCGTTGGTAACCAGCCGTTGCACTAAGTGAAAAGCCCCTTTGCCCTGCAATCTTATTTCGCCCATATGAGAAAGGTCAAATAGGCCGGCGGATTCTCGCACGCTGCGGTGCTCTTCTGGGATGCTGGTGTACTGGAGGGGCATCTGCCAGCCGGCAAACTGGATCATCCGCGCCCCCAGGTTCAGGTGAATCTGGTGTAAAGCAGTGATCTTTAGCATAGCTCTGCTCCTTGGTCGTTCAAGAATGAACCGGAAAGCTGTGAAAAATACAAAAGGACAGCAGGGTCAAAATCGTTCCCCCCTGTCCTTTCACCTGAGAGATTACCCCTTTGGTGGCCTATTTAAAGGCTCTCTCCAGAGGTTCCGTCCGGCTACCGTCCTTTTTACCTGAAAGTTTCGACCGCGAGTTGGTCTTGCCTCTTCGGTGCCGCCTCTGAGGCGGTCTCTCCGATAGCCTTCATCCGGAAGTATTCTTTACAAAAAGATCAAAGCTTGAACAGAAAAATTACCCCCCGAAGCAACAAGTTGGTGTAAATCCCCACGACCAAGTCGTCAACCATAACTCCCCATCCCCCAGGGAGTCGCTGCAACCGATGCGCAGGGAAAGGTTTGACTATATCCAAGAACCTGAAGATAAAAAACGCAAGAATCACAACTAAGGAGATTTTAGGCAGAAAAAGCACTGCTGCCAGAAATCCGACCATCTCGTCGATCACGATTCTGCCGGCATCTTCACCCCAACACTGTTCAGCCTGGGTAGATACGAATACACCGATGAAGAAAAACACACCGGCAATAGAAAACCAGAACCACTGATTTGTTGTGGGAAGCAACCAATAAAGAAGGGCAATAAAGGCACTACCAGCAGTCCCAGGAGCAAGGGGACAATAACCGGCGAAACACCCGCTGGCAACAAATTTGGCAACTCTGTTCACTCTGCCGTTCCTGCTGACTTATCCGCTGGGACCTCTTCAGGCACAAAGATGAGCATGGCCAAATAGGCCAGAACTCCCACTCCTACCGAGGCAAGCGTGCCTAATGTCCAGGCAAGGCGCACAAAAGAGGGATCGATGTTAAAATATCTGGCCAGTCCGCCACACACACCAGCGATCATCTTATGCCGCTGAGAACGATAAAGCCTCTTTGGTACCGCGTTCTCTGAATTCATCTGAACCTCCTTAATTATTGTACTGTTCTCAATGAGCCTCTAACCAATTAGGTCCAACACCTACCTCCACCTTGATCGGGACAGAAAGCTTCAGAGCCCTCTCCATTTCTCGAGTGATTAGTTCTTCGGCCTGTTGCAGCTCTGCCTTCGGCACCTCAAAGGCCAGCTCGTCGTGCACCTGGAGAATCATCTTCGTCTGCATCCCTGCTTGCTTTAACCGGCGATGGATATTTATCATTGCGATCTTAATCAGATCGGCGGCGCTACCTTGAATGGGAGTATTTACTGCAGTACGCTCGGCAAATTCCCTCACTCGATTGTTAGAGCTATTAATGTCAGGAAGATAACGCCTACGTCCTAACAGCGTAGTAACATAACCTTTCTCCTTAGCTTCTCGAATTGTCTGCTCAATATACTGCTTAACACCAGGATATACATGGAAATAGTTCTCAATGAACTCTTTGGCCTCCTGGACGGAAATATCCAACGCCTCTGACAGACCGTAGGGACTCATTCCGTACATAATGCCGAAGTTAATCACTTTAGCCTGTCGCCTCAGGTCAGGGGTGACATATTCAGGGGTAAGACCAAAACTCAATGCCGCTGTACGCAGGTGGATGTCCTCATCGTTTTGGAAGGCCTCAATTAGATTGCGATCACCAGAGAGGTGAGCCATAATTCGAAGTTCAATTTGGGAGTAGTCGGCATCTAAGAACAGATATTGGCTGCCTGCGGTCACAAAGGCCCGGCGTATATCTCGGCCTATCTCTGTTCGTATCGGTATGTTCTGGAGATTGGGATCGCTGGAGGAGAGTCTGCCCGTGGCAGTGACAGTCTGGTTGAAACTAGTATGAATCCGCCCGGTTTCCGGGTTGATAAGCTTCGGCAGAGCATCTACATAGGTCGACTTGAGTTTAGCTAATTGTCTGTATTCAAGCAATTTCTGGGGAAGCTCATATTTATGGGCTAACTCTTCCAAGACCCCCATATCGGTGGAGTAACCGGTCTTCGTCCTTTTACGGCTTGGCAGACTTAGCTTATCAAAAAGAATATGGCCTAATTGACGGGGAGAGTTGATATTAAACTCCTCTCCCGCCTCCTGGTAAATCTCGGCCGTCAGTCCGTTCAATCTCGCCTGCAACTCCTGGGACATTCGGTTCAAAAAGGCAATGTCCACGGAAACTCCGTTAAGCTCCATCTGTCGGAGCACCTCCATTAAAGGGACTTCGACCTGCTGGAACAACTCCATCAATCCCAACTGAACCAGCTTTGGTTCAAATATCTCCTTTAGCCTCAAGGTGACATCGGCGTGTTCACAACAGTACTGGGTAGCTTTCTCAAGGGGCAGTTCAGCAAAGCTTTTCTGTTTCTGGCCCTTCCCTATCAGGTCGGTTAGGGAGTCTATCTTGTGATCCAGGTATTTAAGGCTAAGGTGATCAAGACTGTTTTGATGTGCAGAAGGGTCAAGCAGATAAGCAGCAACCATTGTGTCGAATACAAAGCCCCGCGGGGTTATCCCGTGGCGGATAAGCACAGCGGTATTGTATTTAATGTCCTGCCCATATTTTTCAATCTTCTCATCCTCCAGGAGAGGTCTCAACCGGGAAAAAGCCAGCTCTAAGGGAAGATTCTCTTTTGAGGTGTGGGCCACGGGAATATAAAAAGCTTGCTGGGGGATAAATGCCAAAGAGATACCCACCACAGATGCCTGCATAGGATTGGGACCAGTAGTTTCTAAGTTTATGACAAACTTCCCTTCGGATTTTATCCCCTCGATAAGCCTTTCCAGTCTCTCCATCGTGTTCGTTGTGGAATAGCTCACCTCTTCCCGTGCGGAGACAGGTGAAAGCTCCTTTGACAGCCGGTCAAACTCCAGCTCCTTGAAAATCTCAATCAGTTTTTCGTTGTCAAAGCCTCGGAACTTGAATCTTTCCAGGTCAAGGTCAACAGGGACACCGGTGTCGATTATTACTAATTCTTTTGACAGCCGGGCTTGCTGGGCGAAATCAATCAGGTTTCTCTTAAGCGCTGGTTTTGTCACCTTATCAGCATTTTCTAAGACGGCCTCCAAGCTGCCGAATTGTCGAATCATTGCGGCTGCAGTCTTCTGTCCCACCTTAGGCACGCCCGGAATGTTATCCGAGCTGTCCCCCATTAGAGCCAGGAAATCTACCATCTCTTCTGGCCCCACCCCAAATTTTGCCCGCACTGCCTCCTGATCGATTAGCTCGAACTCGTCACCCCTTCTCTTCGGATTGAGCATTTTGATCAACGGTGAGACAAGCTGGGTGAAGTCCTTGTCCCCGGTAACCAAGATTGCCTCTATTCCCTCTTGTGCTGCCTTGCAGGCAAGGGTACCGATGACATCATCGGCTTCGACCCCCTCCCGCTCTATCACCGGCAGTCGCATCGCCTCGATGATCTGGTAGATGCGGGGAAGCTGTTCTTTCATATCCGAGGGCATCTTTTGGCGGGTCGCTTTGTAGGCAGGAAACTTGGCATGTCGAAAGGTGGGCTTGCCGGTGTCAAATGCCACCACAATGTACTCAGGTCTCTCCTCTCTCAGAATCTCAAGCAGAGTATTGGTAAAGGCAAAGGGAGCAGAGGTATTCTCACCTTTGGAGTTAATAAGGGGATTTCTGACGAAAGCGAAATAAGAACGATAGGCCAAAGCCGACCCATCTATCAGAAAAAGACGATCTGGGGATGGCATTGAGTCTCCCTTCGCTACTGGATTTAACTAATAACATAAAGTATAATTATGGAGCTGCAAAAAGTCAAGCCATTTTTATCTACTGCCCAAACCTTTCCGGTTTCGAGACCGATAGCTAAAAAGCAAAACTATCCTTCTTTTACCCTACACAAAATTTCTCAGCCAATACAACAAAAAAGTTCTTGCTTCTCTGAAGAAGGTTCATTATTATGATTATTGCATTCACAATCGAAAGCAATAAAACAACCACTGCGCACAATAGCCTAAGCGTGAGGGGATCTTGTGGGAATGGCATTTAACAACAGAAAAACATGCATCTTAGAGCGGGTGCGGAAGAACGAGAAGGTGACCGTGGCGGAACTTACCTCTCTGTTGAGAGTCTCTCAGGTGACAATTCGTCGTGATCTCCAACAATTGGAACAAGAAGGCCATGTAGTCAAAACCTATGGGGGAGCTGTGAGTACCGATAAAGTGGCCTTCGAGTTCTCGTTCCAGAAGAAACTCCAACGGAATATGTCGGAAAAGCAGCGCATCGGCCAGTGTGCAGCCGGATTGGTAAAGAATGGGGAAGCAATCTTTTTGGATAATGGCACCACTACGCTTCAAATCGCCTATAACCTGAAGATGCGCCGCAATATCAAGGTTGTCACCAACTCTTTATGTGTAGTGTATGCTCTGGAGTCGGCCGAGGGGGTTGAACTGATCCTTTTAGGTGGAATTGTCCGACGTGGCTGGAACGACCTGTATGGGCCAATCACGGAGAAGGCTATTGCGGGACTCCATGTGGATAAAGCTTTTGTCGGCACAGAGGGCATCTCTCTCAAAGCTGGCTTCACCACAGCCGATCTTCGCACTGCCCGCTCCATCGAGATGGTGATCCGGTCGGCCAGAGAGGTAATCGTGGTAGCCGATCACACCAAGATCGATCAAGCGGCTTTCACCCGCTTTGCCTCCTTTGAAGATGTGGACATACTGGTAACCAGCCAGGGAATTGGAGAAAAAGAGAAAAGAGAGCTGAGACAGAGGGGATTGAAGGTAATTGTGGTTTGACACGCGTGTTTCACCTTGGTGGCTGACCCGTCAACTGGCATAGGCTGGATGTCTTATGATAGGTTCAAGGAGGTCGCGTAAACTGATCCAGATGCCTTCCATGGTGTTGCACTGGACTTCCCGGATGTCATTACCATCCTCACTCTGGGTTAATGTAGGAGGAACAAAATGCACCAGGGTACGATTTATGTAATTCCTCAATCACACATAGACGTGGCCTGGCTATGGAGATACGATCCGGAGACTATCCACAGATGCTGCAAGCCGACTTTTACCTTAGCCACAGATAATATGGACAGATATCCTGACTATACCTTCTCCCAGAGTCAGGTTCCCCTTTATACAGCCATAGAAGAGGCATATCCCGAGCTGTTTGCTAAGATAAAGCAATACATCGAGGATGGACGTTGGGAGATTGTGGGCGGGATGTACGTGGAGTTTGAAGGGGGAGAACCCTGTGGCGAGTCTATCGTCCGTCAGTGCGTGATGGGAAAACGTTACTTTCAGAGGAAGTTTGGAGTGGAGGTGACAACGGGTTGGCAGGAGGATGCATGGTCCCATCCCTGGCAACTGCCTCAAATCTTGAAGAAGAGCGGAATACACTTCTACATGTTCAAGAGGGGAGAGAAAGGCCAGAGGCTATTTTGGTGGCAATCCCCCGATGGCTCGAGGGTTCTGGCATATAAACCCCTTCATGGAGATCCGTCTCCTTCCTGGAAGGAATTCCTCTGTAGCCAAAGTGCACGATACGGTGTAAAGGATGTGATGATTTTAGTCGGAAGCGGTGACCACGGGGGCGGCCCACAAGCAGAGGAGATAGAAACGGTGAAGCGATTTGCCGAGGAGGTATCCCCAGATATAAAGGTGCGGTTCAGCACGTGCAGCCATTTCGCAGAGACTCTGCTTGCCCAGAAAAGCGATTATCCTGTGCTTAACAACGAGCTTGGATTCGAGCTTGTCGGCGATCTGACAAACTGCGGGGAGATCAAGAAAAACAACCGCCGGTGTGAAAATCTCCTGCTCACCGCTGAAAAATTGTCCTCTATCGCCTATATGTATGATGCCCTTCCATCCCCCCAGGTTGAGCTGGAGGAGGCGTGGAAGAAACTGCTGTTCAATCAGTTCCACGATATAATCGGTGGGAGTGGCATTCCACCTGTATGCAAGGATGCTCATAGATTTTATGAAATCGTTAAGGAGTCAGGGGAAAAGGTTCTCCAGAACTCGCTTTCTATTATCTCAAAGCATGTGGATACCCAGGGAGAAGGGACGCCCATAATTGTCATGAACCCAGTCTCTTGGAAGAGGAGCGGTTTGGTAGAAACAGAGCTTGCATTTGAAGAGGATCCCGAGGGGATCCAACTTCAAGATGGGAACGGAGAAGAGGTCCCTATTCAAATCCTCCGGAAATGGGAGAGGGATGGAAAACATCGCCTTAGATTCATCTTCATCGCTGAGGATGTCTCATCCTTGGGCTATGGGACCTACTACGCCGTGAAAAACCCAGGAAAAGCAGGAACTACCAATCAGCTTTCAGCCACGGAAGAGGAGATGGAAAATGCATTTTTCAGGGTGAAAGTGGATCCGGACTCCGGCTGTCTGAAAAGTATCTTCGACAAGCGCAATCTTCGTGAGGTCCTCGATGGCTCAAAAAGGGGCAATCTGCTCACTGCCCTTGAGGATCATGGGGATTCGGAGGGGAGGTTCGAAATAGGGAATGACGTCGTGGCGAAGCTCACCGGAAAATCGTGGGATATAGTCTCAGAGCCTTCTATAAAGCTTTGTGAGGCCGGCCCTGTCAGAGCCAAGATAAGGGTAAAGAAGCCATTCCAAAACTCCCTTTTTACTCAGGATGTCATTCTATATTCGAAGCTCCGGCGCGTAGATTTCGACCTTACGATAGATTGGCATGACACGCACAGGATGATCAAAGTCGCTTTTCCCCTTTCCCTAAGGGAACCTGAGGTGACCTATAATGTACCTTATGGGAGTATCGTTCGTCCAGCGGACGGGCTTGAGTATCCAGCGCAGAAATGGGTGGACCTTTCGTCTTCCGGGTATGGAGTGAGTCTGCTGAACAATGCCCGATACGCCCACGATGTAGAGGGAAACATCCTACGTATGAGTATTCTTCGAAGTCCAACCAAACCTGCTTACAACACGGATGAGGGGATTCACAGCCTGAGATACTCCATCTATCCCCATTCCGGAAGCTGGAAAGAAGCCAGCGTGATGCGAAGAGGATACGAGTTGAACATCCCTCTCATACCCGTTGTGAAGACTTCCCATGAAGGGGGACTTCCAGATACTTTTTCGTTTATGAAGATAGAGCCAGATAACCTGATCCTCGAAGCCGTGAAGCGAGCGTTTGACAGCGAGTATCTGATCCTCAGGTTCTATGAAATCCATGGGAAGGATTGCATGGCTTTTCTTACGTTTTCGAAGGACGTAGAATCGGCCTATGAGACCGATCTTCTGGAAAATGATCTGCAGGAGGTAAAACTCCAGGGTAAGGTGCTGGAAGTCCCTGTGGGGGCCTACGAAATTAAAACCCTCAGGGTCAGGATTTCACAGTTTTGTGGCCAAAGGCACAGGTGAAAGGATAGTGGAGAAAGCCTTACAGTTATTATCTGAACTTAAAAAGTGAGATTTTTTTGATTAAAAATGGACCATATCGAAAGAGTATATAAAGCCATTCGACATGAAGAAGCAGATAAAGTCCCCAAAGGTGAGATTGGTCAAGGCGTGGACAAAAAATTGGTCAGAGAGTTGCTTGGGGAAGAGTGTGACCTTTCAGACAGCGAACAAGCTCGTTTTCAGAACAAGAAGAAGGTCCTAGAGTTATTGAGTATGGATTTGGTAACTGTTGGACTGGATTACGTTGGCCCCCCTTCGGTTAAGCAGATAGGGACAGATGAAGAGGGGCACAAGATTTATCGAGATAAGCTGTTGGGGAGGGAATATATCAGTGTCGGTTACGGGGCCAGTAAAAACATTAAGCCTGTTATCTCTGATCCTAAAGAGGTTTATGATTTTCAATGGCCTTCTATAGAGCTATATTCTACTAAAACCATTGAAAAATGGAGGAAAGAAACAGACTATTTCCTTTTCCCCTGTGTTAGCGGTAGTTTTGAGGCCTCTTATGAGCTTAATAATTTTGATGACTTCATGCTTTGGTGCTACACCAATAAAGCTGAGGTTAAAGAATGGACAAGAAAGATGACGGAATTCGGGGTTGTGCAGGCCAGAAAACTGGTAAAAGCGGGAGCTCATGCTATAGTAATTCCGGATGACCTGGCCTTTAACTCCGGCACATTTATCCGCCCGGAACTGCTACGGGAATTCATCTTCCCCTTTCTGGAAGAGGAAGTCTATCAGATCAAAAAAATGGGCGTTCCGGTGTTCCTTCACTCAGATGGGGATATACGGAAGGTTCTGGATGATATAATAGCCATAGGTTTTGACGGCTGGCAAGCGGTTCAAGCTCCTATAGGATGGGGTTATGTCAAGTATATGGAGGAGATTAAAAGAAGATATGGTGATAAGCTTTGTCTTATGGGCAACGTTAATATTGACTTGTTGGGAAGGGGCACACCTGAGGAGATCAAAGAAGAAGTCAAACAAACCATAAGAATAGCTGCACCCGGTGGAGGCTTTATCCTCTCCAGCAGCAACGAATTGGGCAGAGAAACTTCTCCGGAAAATGCTTTAGCTATGTATCAAACGGCGGAGAGACACGGAAGATATTGCTGAATTCTGCTGTTCTTAAGGCACAAGCGAAAGGATAGCTGAGGAAACGGTGTGGTTATCATTTGAACTTAACAGAAAAAGGTAGAAAGGAGGCAAGAAAAATGAGCATGGGAAAAGATATGAGGATGGCCAGATTATTTGGGGCAGGGAGTAAATCCAAGCGGATGGTTCTGGTGACAATGGACCATGGCATTTGTATAAGCCCAATGATGGAGATCAGCAACCCCGCAAAGGTAATCCAACAGATAGTTGAGGGCGGGGCAGATGCAATGCTTCTAACCCCTGGAATTGCCAAATGCGCATACAAAGAGTTAGTAGGCAAGGCATCGCTGATAGTGCGCATAGACGGCACAGCTACTTCTATAGGACCTGACCTAACGAATGATGAGCTTATCTACTCAGTAGAAGGAGCATCCTCTTTGGGAGCCGATGCAGTGGCCACATTTGGTGTCATCGGCGTTTCCAGAGAGGCTCAGCTCTCTCAGAAAATCGCTCGGGTATCCGAAGATTGCGATGAGTGGGGTATGCCACATTTAGTTGAGATGTGTCCTGACGAGATGTTAAGACATCAGTTTACCGACAGGGCGAAACGAGAGTGGCCGTCAGATCCAGAATTGGTGAAGTATCATGCCAGAGTGGCCGCGGAGTTGGGAGCAGATATTGTCAAAGGCTACTACACGGGAGACCCCAAGACGTTTCGGGAAGTGATCGAATACTGTCCTGTGCCTTATGCTGTATTAGGAGGGCCTGCTTCAAGCGACCCGGAAGTCTTCTTGAAATTCATCCGTGAGGCGATGGACTGCGGGGCAAGGGGTGTGTGTTTAGGCCGTAATGTGTGGACATATAAAGACCCCACCGCTCTCACCAAAGCTGTTTGCCGAATTGTCCACGACGACACCTCCGCAGAAGAGGCATTGAAAGAGATTAAATAAGCAACTTCCCCTTCTCCTGAAAGATCTCCCTCAAAGGGAGAGAGGGCTGCGGTCTGCCAGAATCAATCCAGCAAGCAGTCAAAGAACTCCTTGGAGTGGCTGCATCCGGAGACGGATTTGTCCTTTCCTCCAGCAATGAGCTGGGCACAAAGACACAAGGAAATTAGTCTTGATTGATCTGAAGAAGCTCAATCGCCTAACTGAGACCAAACTGATAACCGCCGAGAAATTTACAGCGCTGGAAAGTTGGCTTGGTGAGACGTATCCCAAGGAGAGCCTCGATGGAGCCTGGGAAAAGCTTCTGTTCAACCACTTCCACGACATTATGGCTGGCAGCCACACCGACGATGTCTACCGGCAGGCGATGAACCGTTATACTTCCGTCGTGGACACCTGTGACGAGGTGACCGAAAAGGCGCTGGATACTATCTCCAGACGGATAGACACTTCGGGGTTGAGATATCCACTTCTGGCCTTCAATCCTCTCTCTTTTCCCCGCACCGATGTGTGCCGCTACATTGCCGTGTTCAGGGAACATGTAGAGAATTTCTCCATCCACGCGGTGCTATACCCAATAGAAGTTAGGCATACTACACGAGACTTTTAGGGAGATAATAGTGTGCTGTCCCGTGCCATATGTTGTGCTTTCCGGCCTGGTTTCGGACAACTCCCTGAAGGAGTTAAAGCAGAAAGGAGAATATGATGCAAGCTGATAAGCCGAAGGCGGTTTTAGTCCCTTTCGGATACCCGGGCTATCCGGATTCCTACCTCACACGCTTCACAAAAAACTCGGTTGAGGTCTTAGAGGAGCTGGGAGTTAACTTGCAGTGCTCCTCTATAGTCAAGACCCGTCCCGATGCCGTTGAGGCGAGGGAGACTTTGAGGAAGAACGACTTCGACTTCCTCATCGTTTTGCTCCTCTCCTGGATCGAGGCTCCAAATGTGATAGATGTGGTGGACGAGTTCTCCAACAGGCCCATACTGCTCTGGAGTCATACGATGTTCAGGGAGGGTGATGAGTGGATGACCCTGGGACCTATGCCAGCGGCTGGGGTGATAAGACAGACCTTCGAGGAGCTTGGGCTCAACTTTAAATTTGTTTATGGAATGCCCGAGGAGGAGAAGGTCCGCAGGGAGATGTCCCTCTTCGCCGGCGCAGCTTCTGTGGTCCACAGGTTGAGGTATTCCACCATCGGACTTTTGGGCTACGCCTCTATGGGGATGTACACCGCCTGCTTCGACCACCTGCCCTTGAGGGAGAAGTTGGGGGTGGAGGTACACCATTTGGGTCAGTATGTGGTCGTCAAGAAGGTGGAGGAAATGGGAGATGATCAGGTGGAGGAATTAGTAAGCCGCGCAAAGGGAGAATGGGAGATAGGCCCCGGGGTAACTGAAAGTGACCTGACCGTGTCACTGAAGATGTACAGGGTTTTGAAGGATCTGGTGGAGGAGTTCGGCTGGTCTGCCCTCCAGATCAAGTGCCAGTACGAACTGTCCAAATACTACAAGTCCGTCCCCTGCATTCCCCTTTCGATGTTAGGGAACGAGATCCCCTGCTCCTGCGAAGGGGACATCCCACTGGTAGTAACCCAGCTTATGCTGCATTACCTCACGGGTTTGATAGTCAGCTACGGGGATATTCACACGATCGAGGAGGAGAAAATATTGCTTGGGGCTTGCGGGTATGCCCCCTTTGGCCTCTGCGACGGCAAACCGAAGGTCGGCAAAACGGAGGTCCTTTACGAGGGCGTGGCCAACTGCGGCCTATACAAGGAAGGAAGGGTCACCTTGGCAAGGCTGGGATATCGCAGGGACAGGTCGTTTAAGATGCACATCATAACCGGGGAAGCAAAGAAGCCGAGGCGATTCAGAGAGGTGGGATGCCTTCCTTACCCCTCTATGGAGGTAATACTGGATGGAAACGGGGATGACGTCGCTCAGAATCTCGCCAGCCAACATTATGCGATAGCTTACGGAAACTTCAAGAAAGAACTCCTGGAGCTGTGCGGGCTCCTTTCGATAGTCCCGACGGTGACATAGGGGAAACGCGATATCTATTGGCTCTCAGGAAAAAAGACAACACCGCATTTTAAACTGCCAAGGAGATGAAAGGATGGCTAAGAAATTCTACCTTCCGGAGATGCTTCGTGGGGAAGTAAAGGAGGCTGCAGAGGCAGGGGCGATTGTGCTGGTCCCCGTAGCGACCATCGAGCAGCACCGGGAACACCTCCCCCTGCACACAGACATCGACAATGTGACCAGCATGTGCAAAGGGGTTGCCCAAAAGCTCAATCCGAATCCCCGGGTGCTGGTGGGAACCCCGTTCTGGCTTTCGCCCTCACCGTGGGACCCTGAGATAATGCCTTACTTTATGCAGAAGATCCGCAAGGATATCTACCTGGAGGCCTTGAACGATGTACTTGAGTCCTATCTTAGAGCTGGGTTCAAGAGGGTTGTGGTGGTAAACGGTCACGGCGGTGGGACGGAGAAGTGGATACCCCAGGTGATAGAGAAGCTGAACACGAAGAGATCCTCCATCTGGCCGGACTGGAGGATTCCAGACGATGCCCAGGTGGTAGGATTCTGTTGGATATCCTTTCTGGGAGAATTTGCCCACCAGGAACTACGGGAGATACTGGGGGGACGCTCGGACAGAGATTGGCATGCCGGAGAGATAGAGACAGCCCTTCAGCTTTATCTAAGACCGGAGCTGGTGGATATGAGCAAAGCCAAGGCAGATCCTCCACCCAAGGAAGCGAAGTTTGCTCCCTGTAGTCTTTCCACCTGGCACCGACAGTTCATCATTGACGGGTATTACCAGCCCGGAACAATCTGCAACGACCCCACCTTAGCTACCGCCGAAACAGGAAAGAAGGTCTTTGATTTGACAGTAAGCAAGATCAGTGAATTTATCAGAGAGTTCGTAGTTGACTCTATCAGTATAGAAATTAAGAACCTATCTGTTGGGTAGTCTTCCTCTCTCCTGTGTTGATGTTTTTCTCACAGCAGACTTGGCTGAGGTTCTTGAGTTTTCTCGGAAAGTAGGGGTGTAACTAAGCAGCTATGTCTAGTAGAGCGTTTCGCAAAAAGCTTTACAGTATTCTGTCATTGCGAGGAGCGAAGCGACGAAGCAATCTCATTGTTTCCTTTAGCGGTTAGAGATTGCTTCGCTACGCTCG
>DAOVPH010000043.1 GCA_030629295.1 Candidatus Latescibacterota bacterium
AGGAAGCCGTAGATCACTTCCAGCAAGCCCTGCGTATCAAGTCCGACTATACCGAGGCGCACAACAACCTGGGGATCGCCCTCGCTCAGCAGAACAGGCTCAAGGAGGCTGTAGACCACTTTCAACAAGCCCTGTGCATCAGGCCGGACTATGCCGAGGCCCACAACAACCTGGGGATCGCCCTCGCCCAGCAGAACAGGCTTAAGGAGGCTGCAGACCATTTCCAGCAAGCCCTGCGCATCAGGCCGGACTATGCCGAGGCTCGGGACAACTTGCGTATGGCGCTAACGGGGCAGCGTCGGTCTGGCGAGTCACAATAAAGATTAATCCGCGCACCGAACATTTCCGCAAACTTGCCAAAGGGGCTTTCTCTTCTAATAATGGACGAACCGTGCAATTCATCAGACGGGATATTTTCTCAATCAAATTAAAGGAACTTTAGGCTCTCCTCGTAGCAGGTTATCTGGTCGGAGTACTCCTCACGGAGCTGAGAGACGAATTTCGCAAATAGATCCTCCATCTCCTCTCTCTTCTCTATCCTGAGTTTTATTACCACATTCTGTAGTACCTTAGGGTTGTCCAGCGGTTTCCAGCCCGCCTTCTTCTTCTCCAGGACTCGCAAAACAACGTATCCTGTGTATTGTTCTCCTCTTCTCTCAAATGATATTTTGAGAGGGCCTTTAAGTTCTCCAACTTTTGCCCGTTCGGCCTCTTCGACTATAACCCCAAACCTCTTTTTGCTTCTTTCAGATAGATCGAAACCCCACACATCGTAGTTCCGGTACATTCCAGAAGGCGGACGTTTCTGAATAACCTGGGCCATATCGGCCCCTTTTTTAATCTCGTCGAAGATCTCTTGGGCCTCTTGCCTGTCCTTCACCAAAGTTGACTGGACGGTGATCCTCTCCGGCTCAGAATAGTCATCGAGATGTTCCTGGTAGTATTCTCTGATCGCCTCAGGGGTGATGACTTTTTCATCTATCTCCTGACGTTTCAACTCCTCTACCATCAGCTTCTCCCTCTGTTGGGCCAGGTAGGAGAGTACCTGTTCTGACTGGTCTATTCCTGCTTTGTGCAAGGCCTCAGGCAGCAGCACCGAATTAGTGGCAGTTGCCTCGGCGAACCTTACCACCTGGGCGCTGTCACAGAGGTCTGGGCGTCGCCTCGGCTTAAGGCTTTCCAACCATCTCAGGTAATCGCCAAGGGTGATCCTTCCGTCCCTATAGCTGAACAGGGTCTTGGTCTGATCCTGGGTTGGAAGCTGGGGCAGATTGTTTGTCAAATCCTTACCCTTCTCCAGGAGCAAAGCAAGGGCTTTTTCGTCTATCTTTAAGTTGAATTTCTTCTTGAGCCCCTCAATATACTCTCTCTCTTTTTCCCTGAGCTTTTCCCGTCTCAGTCTTTTTTCGATCATGGGTTTTTGTTTTTTAAACCCGACGGGCCGGCGGTCGACTACTTTGAAGATATGCCATGCACCCTTGCTTTGGAAGGGCTCTGATATTTCCCCTGGCTTCATCGAGAAGATTTTCCTGGCGGTGGCGCCGGCCACCACGCCCTCCTCCCAGTACCCCAGATCTCCGCCCTTCTGGGCGCTTGCCGTGTCTAGCGATCTTTCCCTGGCCAGCTCGGCGAAGTCGGCCCCCGCCTTAAGCGACTCCAGTATCTCCTCTGCCTCCTCACGGGTCCATACCATAATGTGGCTGGCCTTTGTCTCGTTCCTTGAGTCCAATCCGCTCTGATGGTGGTATCGGCGCATTTCCTCCTCAGAGACATTTATCCCTTTGGAAAGCCTCGCCCGGAATTCCTCAAGCATCTTCTCCCTCTTCAGATTTTCCAACTCCCGAATTATCCTTGAGTTTCTGTCCAAGTTCCTGCTCTCAGCCTCTAATATCAGAAGCTCTTTGTCGATCAGAGTCCGCAGGAGCTGCTCTTTTTTCTCCTGAAGAGAAGGGAGCTTAGCTGAGGCCTCCTCCATATCTTTAAGTGTTATCTTCTTTCCAGCCACCTTGGCTACAATCAGGTCGCCTTTGCTCCCACATCCGATCAATGAGAAAGAGCATAAGATCAAGAGCGTAAAGATGAGATTTCTACCCATTGTCCTCCTCCAGACTTATCAAAAGTTCGCTATTATTAGTGAGACAAAAACATCTTCCTTATTTGAAGATACTAACCTCGCATTCCGAGGACGGGATTTGATGCTTAGTATACTAAGTATCAAGTTGATTGTCAATGCCAAAATTCGACCTATTACGGGATCTCTTTAGGAAGTGACTATTTTACTTGACAAATCTAACAACTGTTTTATATTTTGAGCATAATAATGCATTTGAATGGCAGTGAATGTTTATTGGTTCATGATGGTAGCCTTCTGTATGATTCGAATGAGAAATGGACCGTTTCTGGTAGCGGTATTTACCCTCTTGGTGTTTAGGTGTAGGAAAGAGGCAAACAAAGAGGCGAGAGTAGACAGAGAGATAGAGGAATACAATACCCGGCGGGTCTCATAATCCTATGTCTTGACGAAAAGAAGGCTTGCGGAGATAAGTAATTTTTCGGCTTGACAAGTCGCACTATTAGGGATATATTTATGCCTTGCTTGCCGATGTTTAGATTCAGCGAAGTGCGGAAATGCCAAATACAAAGGAGTTTCCCCCAAGTCTGTTTGGTAGATAATTCAGTTCAGTTGGCGAATGTAATCCAATGGCGAGATTAGACTCCAAACACACCTCCGATGATTTCAAGCTGTCCAAATTTGGGCAGGACTGAAGGCTTCAGAGCAGCTTTTTCTGATTGCGTTTGGAGTATATCAATATCGGCAGTGAAGATGACCAAAAACAACCAGATTGGAGTTACCTAAGTGCAAAAATCAGGGCCGAAGCTGGTGTGGCACTCATTGGGATCCATTAGAGGAACCATCGTACTTCTAACTGTCATCATCCTTGCCTGCATTTTAGGCAGTCTTATTCCACAAAATGCCCAGGAGGCATTCTATCTGTCCAGGTACGGCTCGAAATTATATAGACTGCTTCAACTAACGGATATCATCGATCTTTATCATTCCTGGTGGTTCCTAACCTTACTGTCTCTATTAGGCCTCAATTCATTAATACATACCCTAACCAGATTTTCACTTAGATTTAGCTCAGCAGGGCCGATTCTCGCTCGTCTGGGCATTGTTATTGTCTTAGTAAGTGTACTCATCAGTACTCTCCGGCGTGAGACAGGATTTATGGAAATCTATGAAGGAGAGGAAATAGGTAGCTTCTTTACAGGAGATAAAGATAAGCCATTGCCTTTCAAAGTATACTTGGAAGATTTCATCATAGAGCATTATAGTGACGATCCCTCATCAGCCATAAAGGACTATAAGAGCAAACTGAAGATTATTGATAGAGGTCAAATAGCGGCAGTCAAAACAATAGCGGTCAATGATCCTCTCCGATACAGAGGATATACCTTTTACCAGCATGGCTATGATGATAGAAATTTGAGGTATACAGTGCTCCAGGTGGGCAAGGATCCGGGCGTTCCTCTGGTATATGTTGGGTTCATATCGTTAATGCTGGGGTTGATATTCGTGTCTGTCGTTAACCCGCTGATAACAAAAGACAAAGACTAATAGGAATCGCAGAACGGAAAGAGAAGCTCCCTCTGGCTACGTGCGAACACCCACTTACAGTTGGTCTGAGGAGGGACTTGCTCAGAGAGAAGCGCTAACATAAGGACAACAGATTGATAAACACAATTATCAACATAGCACTTGCTGGCTATTTGATCTCGGCGGTATCTTATATACCGCACTTATTTTCTAAGCAGAAGACCCTAAGCATAACTTCGACGATTACAATGATCTTGGCCTTATCTGCTCACACTGTGGCTATAGCAGTTAGGTGGCATATGGCTGATCACCTGCCTCTCACCAGTTTATATGAGTCTATAATCCTGTTCGCCTGGTTAATTGTAGTTACATATTTGGCAGTCGAATTCCTGTATAAGTTAAGCATTATGAGACCGTTTGTAACCGCGATTGTTATACTCGCGTTAAGTTACGCATCGTGTCTGAACAGCAGCATTAGACCTCTAATGCCTGCTCTACAGAGCAGTTGGCTGGGTATTCACGTGGTCGCAAGCCTCATCGGATACGCATTTTTCACTATATCCTTTGTTTCCAGTGTAATCTATTTGGCATTATTTAGAGGTTCAGCTCCCAATCGTCCATCCTTAGTTTCTAACTTAGATGCTTTGAGTTACAGGACCATCTCCTTGGGGTTTCTGTTTCTGGCTCTGGGGATAATCACGGGTTCTGTTTGGGCTGAGCGAGCTTGGGGAAGCTATTGGAGTTGGGATCCAAAAGAAACCTGGGCCTTGATCACCTGGCTCATTTACGCTATCTACCTCCACGCTCGGTTCATCACTGGCTGGCGTGCCCAAAGGAGAGCCTGGTTAGCAGTAGTTGGATTCTTATCCCTCATTTTTACCTATGTGGGGGTACGTTTGCTCCCTGGTTTACACTAAACAGCTTTTGTCGAAAAAACCGATTTGCCCCAGGTGACTTCAGAAAAACAATAAATTAGTCAGGACACAGATTTTTGCTTGACATCGTCATTCGCTTTGGCTAAAATTAATAGGCAGGGAAAAGAAAGTACTCTACCAAATGAAATCTGAGATTAGGAAAGAGAAGTTGCGGGGTTAAGAAGTCCTTATAGGAACTGGAGAACAGGGAAGAGATGGTGGACAAGAAACTCTATCGCCTGGTTAACAGGGAGGCCCACTCGGAATACAGGGGCAACAGCCGAACAAAAGTGATAAAGGTATCCGGCGTGGAGATCGGCGGGACAAGGTCGGTCGTCATCGCTGGGCCCTGTGCCGTGGAGAGCCGGGAGCAGACACTGGAGATAGCCAGGGCTGTCAAGCAGGCCGGAGCAGACATGCTGAGGGGAGGAGCCTACAAACCGAGGACTAGTCCTTACGAGTTCCAGGGATTGAGGGAAAAGGGACTGGAGATCCTGGCAGAAGCTAAGGAGAAGACCGGCTTGCCCATAGTTACCGAAGTGATGGACCCCCGGCTGGTGGGTCTGGTCGGACAGTATGCCGATCTGTTGCAGATAGGGTCAAGAAATATGCAAAATTTTCCTCTGCTGGTGGAAGTAGGGAGATATAACAAACCGGTCTTGTTGAAAAGAGGGCTGTGCGCCACCTTGGAAGAATGGCTCTGCTCAGCAGAGTATATTGCTAAGGAGGGAAATACAGAGATTATTCTATGCGAGCGTGGAGTAAGAACAGCCGCCAGTGGAGAATACGATCGCTACACTTTAGACTTAAATGTGATAACCCCCGCGAAAATCAGTACCTTTCTGCCAATCATAGTCGACCCCAGCCATTCGACAGGGACAGCAGCGATGGTCCCCCATGCCAGCAGGGCAGCAATAAGCTCCGGGGCACAGGGTCTCTTGATAGAAGCGATCGGCGAGCATACCGACCGGAAAACTATCAAATGCGATGAGGCCCAAGGCATTAGGCCATCAACACTCAAACAAATAATAGACAGCATCCGAGTGTAAATGCCCTATCGAGTTTACTATAGGAGCTATATGGCTTGTAAGTAGTCCCAATAAGGCTCTAAGGCCCGTCCCCGGGCCGTCTGTGTCCACCCTCTGCGTCCAATAAATGGAAATTCCTGGTATCGAGATACCACAGAATGCAATCTTAAACAGGCGAAAGAGAAGGAAGGATAATGGATTTGAAAATATCGCGTTTTGGCCACTGGAAGGAACCAACTCAGGTTGCGCGGATCGAGAGTTTGGGGATCACAGAACTGTATATCTGCACCCGGCCAACTAGAGATGAAGGCGGATTTGCCGAACAGGCCCATTCAATGTACAACAACCTGTTTCAGATCTTGTCTGAGCACGGAGCAAGTTCACAAAATGTAATCACCGAGAAGGTATTCTTCAGCGATGTCGATCGTCAATTTCGGAAACTTAAACAGCTCCGGAAACACTGGTACAGTCGTTTTCTCCCTACTGCCCATGATCTCCCGGCAACCATTTTTCTGCACCAGCCCTGCTGTCATCCGGGCAGGCTGTGCGAACTTCAGGCCTATGTGCTACTTCCGACCGGAGACGACGAGGTCAAGATACGAACCCTCGACGGAACCCCAGAACTCGTTTCGGGAAAGGTAGTGGAATATCGGGGAATGCGACATCTCTACTTGACCAATCTCACTGGAGGCAAGGGGACGGATGGCCTGGATTTTGTCAGCCAAGCCGAAGATATGTTTGGGCGAGCCGAAACTTTGCTCCGGAAGGAGGGGCTCTCCTTTCGAGATGTCATCCGAACCTGGATCTATGTAAATAACATCGAACGGGACTATGCTGATCTGAACCGAGTTCGAACGAAGTTCTTCCAACAGCACGGTGTGACTCGCTTGCCAGCCAGCACCGGCATCCAGGGCGCAACCTATCCTAAGGAAAGGGGCTGCGCCATGGACCTCTACACGCTGACAGCCAACGAACCCGTGGAAATCGAGGTGATACACGCGCCTACGATGAACGAGGCCCGCCAATATGGCTCCTCGTTTTCCCGGGGCATGAAGGTGGTTCGCGAAGATCTGATCGTTGCCTATGTGTCAGGCACCGCCAGCATAGACAATAAGGGAAATGTCGTCCACATTGGGGATATAGAAAATCAGGTGCATCGTATGCTCTCGAATGTGGAGGAACTTTTGGCCGCTCAAAATATCACTCCCAACAATATCGTTTCCCTGATTACCTATCTCAAAGAACCGAATTTTCTCGACACCTTTTATAAAATCTATGAAGAGCATTCTTTCCCGAAAGATGCCCCCAACACCGTATCCACCGCCGATATCTGCCGCCCGGAGTGGCTCTGTGAGATCGAAGCCATCGCGGTGGTCCCTCCTAAATAGTGTCTGTCCGAATTTGTCATTCCCGCACGCTTTTAGCGGGAATCCTTGCGCCAAATCATGATCGACTCGTAACGAGTCCCTAAACCTGATTTCAACACAGAGACGCAGAGGACAGAGAGAGAGATAATTTTCAAAATAATCAAATAATTATATGTTTATTTTTCTCCGTGTCTTTGTGCCTCCGTGGTAGATTTTAGACTTTTTTGCGTAAGGATCAATCATCCTATATTCTCACTCATAGGGTACGGGTTCGCTGTTCCCACTTTGGGCCGATTTTTCTGCGGTTTCCATAACGGCGATCACTCGCCGGGCTGACTCCGGAGTCACCTCCAATGGCTCTCCCTCAAGCAGGTGCTTGGCTATTTCCTGATAGTAAAGCTCCCAGTTGCCTTTTTTGTAGTCCACCTTCATTTCCACAGACATTCCATCTATCTCAGTATTCACGGTGAAGCTCTCTTCTCCGCCCTGGTCGAGGATGGCCCCTTTGGTGCCCAGAATACGCCAGCGGGCTCTGGGGGCGCGGGCGATGTTAGAAAGTTGCACATCTGCTACTGCCCCGTTCTTGAATCGAATCATCGCCTCTACATGGTCTTCGTTGGTGACATCATGCCAGACCAATTTGTGGAAAAAACCGGTGACGCTGGCCATCTTCGCCGGAACCAAGTGCAAAACCCAGTCAATGATGTGTGCCCCCCAGTCGTAGAAGGCGCCCCCGGAGACCCTCTTGTCTGAACGCCACCAGTAGCCTGGGTGCCGGTAGCTGCCACCGCCGGCCTCTATGTGGAACACCTCCCCGATTAGCCCTTTGTCCACTACCTCCTTTATCGCCAGAAAGTCGCCATCGTGACGGCGATTGTGAAAAACGCTCAACATTCGTCCAGCCTGTTCTGCGGCCTTGATCATCGCCGTGGCCTCCTCTGCTGTGAGGCACATCGGCTTTTCCACCACCACATGTTTACCCGCCTTCAGGCACTGAACAGCTAAATCTCGGTGGGTATTGTGGGGAGTGACCACCACTGCCAGGTCGATACCCCCGTTTTCCAGCATCTCAGACACCTGGTTGAAGGTCTGAATACCTGGGAAATCAGCCTCGGCAGCCTGAGTGCATTTTGGGTCCAGATCACAGACTGCCGTGAGCTTCAGCCTCTCTGTCTGGTTGATATAGTCACAATGGGCCCGCCCCATATTAAAAGCCGGCCCATAACCAATAACACCACAGCGCATCATTTTCTTCTCCACTTTATTATTCTCCCTCTTGTGATATTTTTTGTTGGGGACAAGCCCCACGCTACCTTTCAACCACTAACCTCCCACATAGGCCTTAAACAGTGCCCGGTAATACCGCATCAGGCGTTCTGGTTCCGGACTTTCAGGGATCTCTGCCAGACAGAACCCCTGATATCCCGAGGTTTTGAGTAAACTGAACAGTTCTTGCCAGGGGTATTCCTCCCGGCACAGTTCGGTAATATGGGCCAGTCGGATTTTATCCCTCACCAAGTTGAAATTCTTCTCTACCGAGCCGCTTTCGTCCACATCCATCTGGTTAGAATTCCAGCAGACGAAGACATTATCGTGATCAGCATTTTCCATAATTTGGTGGATATGAGGCAGCTTGCATGTCTCCGGGCCGTGCACCTCCAGACGGATCTCCACTCCATAATCTTTAGCAAACTCTCCGCATTCCCGCAGGGACAGACCAATCTGCTCTAAGGTCTTCTCGCGGGGTACCCCGGCCTCAGGGGGCGGAAATCCGTTGGGCCGAACCTTCACTCCAGGGGCACCCACATCCTGAGCCAGTTTCACATACTCTTTTGTCCCCTCGATATTTTGACGCACCACTTCCGGCTGGGGAGAATGGTATTCAAAGACGCTGCCCAAGCCGACCAGTTGGATGGGGGAGTCCTCAAACTGTGTCTTCACCTTCCTGCGCTGCTCTGGACTCAAAGTGAGTTCCACACCGTGGGCATGGGTGGTCCTGAGTTCTACTCCCTCGAACCCGGTGGTGGTGCATTTTTCGATGATGGTGGGAATATCCCAGTCTTTCGCCAGATTGTAGGTTACCAAACCTAAGTACATTGTAATCCTCCTGTTTTTGTTTGCTATGTTCTACACAGTAGTTATAGGCTCCGTAGTCGTTCCCACACCTGCTGTAGCCGTTTCTGCTCTTCCCGAACCCGTTGTCTTTCAGATTTGATCTTCGCCTTTGTCTTCTCCAGTCCCAGATTCCCCGGGGCACCGAGGTGCTTTTTGGAGAGGATATTCTGGCGGGGGTCCTCAGCCTTCAGTTGGTCAAGTTCTGCAGCCACCTTACGGTAGGCGTCGCGAAAAGGCAAGCCCTCTTCTGTCACCAACCTGAGCGCTCGGTCAGCAGCAAAAAGCTCAGGGGTGAAGGATTTGGACAGGATATCGCGCTTGACCCGAAGGCTCTGGAAGACTTTATCCATCACCTCCACCGAGGCCGCGGTGGTTTCTAAGGCCTCCATCAGCGGCCCTTTAGTCTCCTGGAAATCGCGGTTGTAGCCAGAGGGCAAATTGTGAATGGTGGTTATTAGCTGGAACAGCCGGGAGAGCACCCGGGCAGAGCGGGCCCGCACCAGCTCCAGAGGACCCGGATTCCGTTTCTGCGGCATAATGCTGGAGCCAGGACAGTATTCCACGGGCAAGGTGAAGTAACCAAATTCGGGAATGCTGAACAGGATAAGATCATTGGAGAGCTTGGCTAAGTCTTCTGTTACCTGAGAGAGGGCAAAGACCACGATGGCCTCTATTTTGCCGCGGCTGTTGTTGGCGTAGAGCACATTGTTCTGCACTCGGTCGAAGCCCAGCAGGTCGCTGACCAGTTGGCGGTCGAGAGGAAGCCCTACCCCATAGCTGGCCACCGAGCCAAGGGGACACTGGTTGTTCAAGAAATAGGCGGTCTTGAGCAGCTCTAAGTCATCCAACAAAGACTCGGCGAAGGCAGAGGCCCATAGTCCCACTGAAGAGGGCATAGCCCGCTGGGTGTGGGTGCGGCCAGGCATAGGCACATCTTTATTTTCACCAGCAAACTTCAACAAGGTCTGAGCCAACGCCAGAACCTTCTCCTGGACTCCTAAAACTTTCTCCCGACTATAGATGCGGATATCTACCAGCACCTGGTCGTTACGGGAGCGGCCGGTGTGAATCTTTTTGCCCAGTTCGCTCAGCTTCCGGGTGAGAGCATTCTCCACTGCAGTATGCACATCCTCATCCTCCGGCTTGATCTC
>DAOVPH010000018.1 GCA_030629295.1 Candidatus Latescibacterota bacterium
GTTGTTAAACACATTCACCGTTACCCTCGCATCCGGCTTGGGCTTTTCCTGCTCGGTGAGCCACACCCTGAGCCTACCCGTGGGTGGATAGTTTTCAGTTATATCCTCCCCGGCGATAAAAGGCCCGGCGTGAAGCATAGGCGGGAGAACCTTGTAATAAGGTCCAGTATAAACTTTGGTTATATTGTGGGGATAGATCACTTCTATTTTATGGAAGTCACCAAAACTGCCTGGTTCGCCGGGGTAAAGAGGTAACCACTCTTCTCCGTCATATATCTCCACCCACACCTTTCCGCCTTTCTGTTGGCCGAGATAGTAGGTGTAGGCAATCCGGCTGGGTATGGCCACAGCCCTCAAGACTGCTGCTGTGAACAGAGAAATATCTGCTTCATCTGCTTCCAAACGGCGGAGGATGTGCAGGGGATTAGGGGTTAGACTTTGGGGGGAAATCCTTCTGATCTTCTCAGCTACCCACTTATTCACTAACACGGCAGCCTCCGAGGGGCTGGCAGCTTCCTTTATCAGAGGGTAAAAGTTGAGATATAACTGTCTCCGCCAAGGGGTCAGATCTTCATTGGCGAACCTATAGGCCAGTATGTAATGGAAAAACAGACTGTCAGGCACGCTATAGGACACTGTCTCTCTGGCCTTATAAGCATATCGGATGTGCTCACTCAAAAGCTGTTCTTTGATCCACAGCCTATCCAGTGGGGACATAGTGGAGATCAGAAAACAGGCGGCCTGAAGATATCCAAGCGCCTTGTTTTCCCAGATAGCCTTGGACAATTCTTGCCAGTTTTCTCTCGCTTCTTTCAGTGCCGCCACTGTCTCCTCCCGGTACTGCTCGGGGATGGTTTGCACCAACTCCGCCTGTTGCTCAGGATCGAAAGATTTATCCTGAGCTTGGACTGTACCGCTCAGGGAGAACAGGAGCAGCAACACTCCCACCCATCGGGAAAGAAATGTTGTCATTCGCATCATTAAGAACACCTTGGTGAATTTTTCTTGGAGTAAGGCCAAGTTTCCTCCTGCATCTGCTTTGACCATTACGGGCGCTTTCCGAAGTCGTAGCTGGAAAAGTCGTAGACCTCTTCTTGGTTGGCAGCAGAGAGCTCTAAATGTACCTTTGTCGTCTCACCCGGGGCAACATAGACAAACTGCCAGGTGTTACTCGGAGGCTGACCAGCAGTGACGAAATAAGTCCCGTCCCCAAGCTCTATTCGTGCCTTCCCTTGTTGGTCGGTGGGTGCGCAAGTTACCGGCAATAAGGTGTTGTAGTTCCAGAGGGAGAAGTGAACCAGAGCATTGGCCACAGGTTGGCCCAGATAAATCACTTTTACCTCCACAGACCCCACTGGTGTGTAGAAGCTGGTCACATCCAAGAGGTGAGTTTGCCATGGACCTATGTTACCTAATTCTAAAGGATTAACCCTGGCATAGCTTGCTGCCCAAACCTTGGCCAAGGTTTTTGCTGTGCCATCGGAGATAAACCAGGGTTTGTCCAACGGAGCTGGTTCGCAGCTTCCGGTGCAATGCCATACGCCGTCCCACACCTCTGCCCAGACATGGTAGCCGATTCGGTAAGGATAATACGGGGTGAAGACATATCTGGCGGGGATACCTACAGACCTTGCTGCCGCCACATAGAGGATAGTCTGAGTATGGCAGTCACCTTGATGGCGCTTCAAGGTGGTGTAGGGACTCTGAAAACGGTAGGTAGGGCCATAGATACAGTTCTCTGCTCCCCATTTGTTCACCTCTAAGGCGGCCTCAGCGATGCTGGTCATCTTCTCGACCCGGGGATAGAGCTGCTCGTAAAAATCCTTGCGCCATCTCTCTGCCGGCTCTAAGCTGATCCTGTAAGGAAGCACATACTTGAGAAATATGGGCTTGGAAATTTTAGTTCCCCAGGGCATCTGGTTCCAGGCCTGGTAAGCATAGACGATGTTTTCATAAAGCAACTCATAGCTGATACTTACCAGATCTGCCTGGGGCATATTGGCGATAAGAAAAGCAGCGCCCTCCCGTTGCTCCGGCGCCACCTCTCGCAAAACTGAGGCCAGTTGCTTCCAGTTCTTACCAGCAGAGCTCAGGGCAGCTATGACCTGAGCTCGGTAAGTTGTGGGGATTAAAGCGACAATCTCTTTGTTCTCTTCTGGATCGAATGCCGCCGAAGAACCAGGATTTAACAAAAATATAACGAAAAAAGAGAACAAAAGCAAGTGCTTTATCCTTCGCTCTAACATCGTAATGCCTCCGTTTCCTTTTCTTGCTTTTTCTGGATTCATTATGTATAATTCTTCGTTATTTATGTGTCAATATGGTCTCCTTCCTTTGAGATAGTTTTATCAATTCTCAAATATATGGAGAGAAACCTGCCATTGCAAGCAGTTTCTTCGAATCCTTTAAATACTGGTAAGGATGTCCGTTATCACTTGCAGAAAAAGACTTGACTCTAAGAGACTCTTGTATTATATTTTTTGCGTATTACAGAAGGGCACCGCATAATGCTGTGACATTGCGCGCTTCTGATGCTCAGACAAAGAAGCACTTTGCATTAGGGACCAGCCAAGTTCTGCATCTCCTCAGGAATACATATTCAGAATGCCTCCGAAAGTTATGAAAGTCGCAAAAACTCTGCTGAAAACCAGGGGATGAAATGGAAATATCTCAGAGACATCGACAGCTATTAGCAAACAAGTTGTTAGACTTAGCAAATCTGCTGCTGATTCTATTTAACGGTCCGCTATTTGTTCCCAAGGTGAGTCTTATCACGAAGGCTGGATCTAGCTTTTTGGGGATATTGATATTCTTTATTCCTCATATTGTCAGTGCAAAATTAAATCAAGAGGGGGGATAACCTATGGTCTTTTGGCCGATGTGGGTTTCTGGGGGATTAGTTGTTGTCTTCGTGTTTTTCTTCTATCTTTGGCCTATACTTCGCCACAAGGAGAAGAAGAGCGACAAGTGAAGCTACGCCCCTTCCAACTGTGCCTGCTGTGGTGAGAAAATGAGCCGTCGGGGGGCAGGCGTTTATATTGCGGGGTTCCTCGCCCGGTGGGATGGGAAGGATAACTCCGGGAGGGATGTAGCAAGCGGTATCTACCTCTACCGTCTCCAGGTCCGTACGGGCTCCGGGAGGAAGAATTTCACGCAGACGAGGCGGATGATTCTCCTGAGGTGAACTGCTTCGCAAGAGAAGGATTCACCAAAAACCGCCTGAGCCTGATATTGGGCTTGGGCGGTTTTTGCATAAAAAGGTTGACAACCAGTCCCTTTGTAGTATAAATTACAGAGTATTGACCAAATATTAACCAATGGTGCTATTTTGCAACAACCCTTGTGGAATAAAGGATCGCGGGTACATATTCGTAGGGGCAGACCCTTCGGGCTTGAGCCCTTCAGGGCGAAGCCTGTGTGTCTGCCCAAATTAGGGAGCGCACACACAGGTGCGCCCCCTACAAGAGGTCTGCCCAAACGCTGTTTAGCGACTGGACCAGCAGATGCCACAAATATTATGAGAATCGGTTTGTAAAAAGAAGAGAGCGACTTTACACCAGAGGGACTATTTGAACCTAAGATGATACCTTTTAAAGATGACTGCCGCGTCCGAAGGTTTCCTTTTGTGACTATTGGTATTGTGGTGATAAATGTGTTAGTCTTCCTATATCAGCTTTCGGCAGGGCAGGAGGGATTCCGGCGGTTTGTGATGCAAATGGGGTTCATCCCCTACGAAGTCACGCATTTTGTGAACCTGAGACCTGGGTCGGCTATACCACTTTACCTGACTCCGTTCACTGCGATGTTCGTGCACGGAGGGATTCTGCACCTTTTCGGGAATATGCTCTACCTATGGATATTCGGTGACAACATTGAGGATGTCTTGGGGCATCTCCGCTTTCTGCTCTTTTACTTAGGGTGTGGGATTATCGCTGCTGCAGTGCAAGTGTTTTTTGAGCCGAACTCTCAGTTGCCGATGATCGGTGCCAGTGGAGCAGTTGCTGGTGTTCTGGGAGCTTTTCTGATCTGTTTCCCCACCGCCCGGGTGTACACATTGGTATTTCCGTTCTTTTTCCGAGCCCTCAGAATCCCGGCTTTATTTTTCCTGGGACTGTGGTTTCTAATCCAGTTGAGTAATGCATTGGGGAGCTCTACCGGTGGGATTGCTTGGTTTGCTCACATCGGAGGTTTTATTGCCGGGGTTGTCCTGATACGCAAATACCGAAGAGGTAGAACCAGGTTCACTAAAATCAGAGCTTAACTATTTTCCAAGATGCACGACTTTTATTTGGAAAAGCCGCTCTTCGGGCATTGTCCAGAGTCGCAGGGCCAATTTCTCCTGAGCTTCACTCTCACAGTTTCGGATACTTTCCAGCACCTCTGGACGCAGCCTCACCTCCAGTTGCTCTGTGTTGTTGAGCGCTACAGCGCAAGGTTCCATTGCCTCCATTATCTTTATGCCGCCATTACCTACAGTAGCTGGGGTGGAGAGTTGAAGCCCATCAACAATACAGGAAACAGGAGGAGCGCTACCCGTAAATGCCTTTATCTTAAGAGAGAAAGGAATCTCTCCCAATCTTTGTATTATCGCCTGCCCCATCCTTAATCCAACTGTTACATAGGGACCCAAATGGCTGTGGAACTGCTTAGCCCTCTCTAACTCAGGGGGTAATTCTGACAATCTCCTCCTCCTTTTTGGGAAAAAGACGAAAGAAGAGAGATGATGGCGATCCCTGTTTACTGCTCACTGCCTGTCTTCTCTCGCCTATCTTTTGCGTTTTCTCTCGCCTCTTTTTTGACCTCGTCGTAAACCTTCCTGATCGGAAGCCCGTATTGTTCAGCTATTCTCCTACACTCCTCGTACTCGGGAACAATATCTCTCAGTTTCCCATCTAAGAAGCTCAATTTAACTTTGACTTCTCCGTAGGAGGTGTGGATAGTTCTGCTCTCCCTTTTCAGTTTTCTCCTCATTTTCTCCTCAGAAATCCTCACTCCCAAGGTGGTAGTCTCCTTAAACACAACTTCAAGAAGCTCATCGATTTTGTCAGGGGAAGCAATAATGCTGAGGACAATTCCAGGTCTGTTCTTCTTCATATAAACCGGGGTGAGAGATACATCCTTGGCCCCCTTCTGGAACAGGTGTTCCATAATGTGGTCGTAGAGCTGGGGATTCATATCGTCTATGTTTGTCTCCAGAACTACTACCTTATCCTGTTCGTATTGGCTGGGACAGTTGCCGATGAATACCCGCAAGAGATTCGGTAGGGACAGTTCTCTGCTGCCGGCACCGTAGCCTGTCTTCTCTACCTTCATCGGAGGCATTTCGCCAAAGTCATTGCACAATGTAGTGAGGATGGCTGCTCCGGTGGGGGTGGTGAGTTCATTTCTAATCCCTGTGGAATAAATGGGCACTCCCCTGAGAAGTTGAGTCGTAGCTGGCGCAGGTAGTGGCAGGAGACCGTGGCTGGACTTGACAAAGCCGGTGCCCACATGCACTCGGGAGGCATAAAGTTTTTCTATCTCCAGCTTCTCGAAAGCGATCACCGCTCCCACGATGTCCACTATGGCATCTACCGCACCCACTTCGTGAAAATGGATCTGCGCTGCTGTCTTGCCGTGTATCTTCGCCTCTGCCTGGGCAAGCCGAAGGAATATCTGCTTACTTTTACTCTTAACGGATGTTCCCAGGCCGCTTTTTTCGATTATCTGGTAGATGTCGTTCAGATTTCTCTCTTTCTGCTCTTCACTGGTGGTAACCTTAAGTTGAGTTGCCCTTATCCCGCCCCGTTTTGTCTCCTCTGTCCGGATCTGGTATCCGGAGAGGTTGAGTCTCCTGAGTTCGCTCTCTAACTGCCCGACATCCAGGCCGGCATCGATCAGAGCGCCGAGGATCATATCGCCGCTTATGCCAGAGAAGCAGTCGAAGTAAGCTACTCTCATTTTTATTCTTTCTCCATGTTCATCTGATTTATCAGACTGGCTAAGTAGCCGGCGCCAAAGCCGTTGTCTATGTTGACCGTCGCCATTCCGGGTGCGCAACTGTTGAGCATAGCCAGTAAGGCAGATAATCCCTGGAAGTTGGCTCCATAGCCCACACTGGTGGGCACGGCTATTACTGGCTTGTCAACCAACCCTCCCACGACGCTGGGCAAAGCCCCTTCCATCCCAGCCACCACTATGAGGACGTTTGCAGCGAAAAGTTTCTCTTTATTGCCAAGAAGCCGGTGCAATCCGGCTACCCCTACATCGTAGAGTCGTTCGACTCTGTTTCCCATAACCTCTGCGGTTACTGCCGCTTCCTCTGCTACTGGAATGTCGGCTGTTCCCCCAGTGACAATGAGGATAGTCTGGGCGCTCTGGACCTGTGGCTTCTCCCCTATAACCACCGCTCGCGCCTGTGGGTAAAATTCAACTCTGTCAGATACTTCCTTCAAAGCTTGATATACTTCCTCGGTTGCTCGCATTGCCAGGATGACGCGGTTACTCGTTTGCATCCTGTTTACGATTTCTTTGATTTGTTCTATTGATTTGCTCTGAGAGAAGATCACCTCAGGGAAGCCCTTTCTCAAAGATCGATGGCTGTCTATTTTAGCGAAGCCGAGGTCCTCGTAGGGAAATCCTTTCAGCTTCTCCAAGGCCTCATCCACTTTAATTTTACCGACTTCGAGGTCTTCCAATAACTTTCTAATCTCTGTTTTGTCCATTTTTCACTCCACCTATTTCGTTTAGGCTCCCAGTTCGATAGCCCTCCAGATCCACTGTAATATAGGTGTAGCCTAAATTCTTGAGATGGACTGCTATCTTCTCGGTGCGATCTGGTTCCAGAAGCCTGGAAATATCCTCTTTAGCCACCTCGATCCTGGCGATGCTGTTGTGATCTCTAACTCGCACCCCCTTTAATCCTAATTGTAGCAGGAATGTCTCGGCTTGGTCAATCCTTTTCAACTTCTTTTTGGTAATCTTTTCCCCATAGGGAATTCTTGTTGCCAGACAGGCCAAGGGCGGCTTGTCCCAAGTTTTTAACCCCATTTTTTTGGAAAGTATTCGAATCTCGGCCTTACCGAGTTTGGCTTCCTGCAAGGGGCTTCTAATACCAAACTCCAATGCAGCCTGTGCCCCAGGACGGTGATCGCTGAGGTCGTCATAGTTAGAGCCATCCAGAACATAATTCAGATTATTCTCTCTTGCTATTTTGATCAGGTTTGAGAAAAGAATCTTTTTGCAGATGTAGCATCTATCTCGCAGGTTATTAAGGAAATTGGTATCCCGAAGTTGTCCAGTCTCGATAAAGATGTGGTTTACCCCTATGGAGGCGGCGATCTCTCTTGCCTCCTGGATTTCGTAAGAGGGAAATATGTCTGCTTCAGCTGTTACTGCCAATATTTTGTCTGCAAGGATTTCTTTTGCCACACTCAGTAGGAAAGTGCTATCCACGCCTCCAGAGAAGGCGATCAGGGCACTTTTCGCCTCCGACAAAATTTGCTTTAACCTCCTCAGTTTTTCATCCATTGGGCTCTCTTCTCGGGGGGGGGCGTCTTGATCAAAGCTAAGTAGTTAATCACCTTCGGTTACTTGTCCCACCTGTTTTACCTTCCTCTTAGGAGACAACAGGAGCGCAAGTGCAAAGATGACGCTTGAAGTGATAATGATTATTGCCCCTGAAGGGACATTGAAAATATACGAAAAAAACAGACCTAAAAAGCAAGATAAGACGCCAAAAGATCCTGACAGGATGAACATTTTCTTCAAATTGTAAGTCAACTGATAGGCTGCTGCCGCTGGATTGATCAGCAGGCTGAAGATTAATAATCCTCCAACCGTATTCAGATTTGTGGTAACTATTGCTCCAGACAGGAATAACAGCCCATAATATATCGAACGTTCAGGGATCCCAACTGAGGCAGCGATCTCCCTGTGAAAGATGACAGCCTGAATTTCTTTGAAGAAGAGAACCAACAGCAAAATCGTTACAAAGCTGATCGCCGCCATCAAAATAATATCTGCTCTTGATATGGTCAAGATGCTTCCCCAGATCAGGGATAGGGCCTCAGTTTTTGGCCCAGGTATCATCGCTAAACCTAAGAAAGCTACCCCCATCATAATCGAAAATATGATCCCTATCGCTGTGTCTGGATTGAAGTCTGCCTTGTCGGCAATAGGTCCGATCAGAAGGCTTGAGAGAAAACAGAATATGAATGCCGGTATTAAGGGATTAATACCCCAAAGAAGACCGAATATCCCCCCAGCAAAGGCGGCATGAGCCATGGTAACACCGAGAAAGGGGATCTCCATGGTTACTACAAAGACCCCAATGAGGGAACAGCTTACACCACCAAAAATGCTCGCCAGGATGGCATGCTGCATGAATTTATACTGTAGTATTTCTAACATTTGTCAAGGCGCGGATTACTACTCCATCATCAGTTTTTAACAACTCTACTGGACAATCATAAATCTCAGATAGAATGTTCTCAGACAAAGCCTTCAGGGTTTCTCCCTGGAAAATAATCTTAGCGTTTTTCATCAGAACCATCTTTCCACAACTTTTTGGCAGATGAGTCAGCTCGTGCATGACCACAAATGTAGTTAGCCACCTCTGTCGATGAATCTTTTCTATAAGTTCTACAATACTTCTTTGAGCACTAATGTCTAAGTTAGAGGTGGGTTCATCCAGAAGTAAAATTTTGGGTTCTTGGGCCAATGCTCTAGCTATCTGAACCTTCTGCAGTTCTCCACCAGAAAGATGGCCTATTGGCCTGTCGGCAAGATGGGCTATTCCCACTGAATCGATAAGATCATCTGCTACCTTTCTATCTTTACCATTTGCTTTTCTTAGAAGTCCTATCCTGCCGTATCTCCCGATCATTACCACCTCTCTGACTGAGATAGGCATTCGGGGATCGATATTGAGCCTCTGGGGGACATACCCAATTGCTTTGCGAATCTGGTTTATATTTCGATGATTCACCTCTACGCCAAAGACTCTGACCAAACCTGATAGCAATTTTCCTAACCCGTTAATTGCTGTCAACAGAGTGGTCTTCCCAGCCCCGTTTGGACCACCTATGGCCACAAGCTCTCCCTCCTCCACACTCAGCGAGACATCTCGTAAGGCCACGTTCTCCCGATAGGAAACTGTTATATTCCTGATGTCTACGATAGGAACCATGATTGATTTTATAGGGTTGAAAGTAGGGACAGAACATTGTTCTGTCCCTACAAAGCAGAGTCTACGATAGGAACCATGATTTTACCTGGTTGAAAGGCAAAAGCCCGGCTAATCTCTGGAATGTGTGGTTCTTATTGCTTTGAGAAGTTTATAAACATTCTCCTGCAAGGATTGTGTATAAGATCCGATAGGGAAGTTTGTTAGCACAACGTGAACTCCTCTGATCTCCTCGATAATGGGTACCCCTGCATCACGACCGCTCTGAAGATTATCTACCACTATCTCTACGCCTTCTTTCCTTGCTTTATCTATCACTTTCCTCAAATTTTTGGCTGTTAGCTCAGAGGGCCTACCGTATGTGGCAACAACATTAAATCCAAACCATCTCACGAACCCTTCTTGCATTTCCGAGCACACGACATTGGTGTCGCTTACCTTTTTATCTTTCGCCTTTTGCTTGATTTCACGACTGATATCAAGGATTTGTGTTTTATAGGTTGCTGCATTGTTTCTAAAATATCGTCCATTCTTGTGATCGATTTCACATAGTATGTCAGTGATGCTGTCAACTGCCTTGACCTGTATATCCGGCACCATCCAGTTCCCCTGTATGTCCAGGGTCTTTACCACCAGCTCCCTGGGTTGAACTGAATTCAGCAGCTTTTTCACAAATGGTTCCCATCCATGGATCAGGAAAATCTGTGCATCCGACAAGACCTTAATATCACCTGGCCTCACATCAAAATGCCCCGGACACATCCCGCCCGGAACTATAGTGACAACATCAACCTTGTCCTTTCCAACTTCCTGGGCGATCTTTCCGATTAACGAAGTGGTGGTAACCAGCTTCAACTTTTCGGCAGGTCTTTCACCGCAGCCCAATTGGGAAAGCAAGACAATTAAGAGCAGCGGTATAAAATGCCTTCCTCTTAGCCTCCTCATGGTCGCCTCCTTTGACTAAAGCTCTTATCGGTGCTTGACTTAAGCAAATCTCACAAAATCTCAATCTCTCACGCCCATGATTGAGATCACGGGCTACGAATTTCTAAAATCCGCTAAAGCGGATGGTTCCTGAGCCTTTACTGGAAATCTAATAAATCACCTGGTTTCATTCAACTTGGTGACTGTCAGACACAAATTTATTTGGGGTTAAATTAACCGCCCACGGCGGGGCTTTTTTGACAGGATTAACAGGATTCACATGATTTCTTCATATTCCTTATATCCTGATAATCCTGTATATCCTGCCCAAAAAATGGAAATTCCTACACGATCAAGTTAGGTTGCTGGCCCTTCCAGTACAATCTTGGAGGTTACGAAATCGATCTCTTTGATCCTTGCTGGGACAGATTTCTCCTCCCCGAAGATGCTCTTCAGGTACAAGCTCTCCCCCTCAACCCTTATGAGGGCTATCTCCTCCATGAGAAGTTTCTCCTGGTCCCTTTGCTTCAGATAAGCGCTTGCCACGCACATAGCTGCCCTCCATTTTGGGGACGAACTGATCTTTTTATTTGACCGAAGTAAGTTCCTTGCCGAGAAGAAAGAGTGCCGTCTCACGTATCGTTCTTAATATAACACAAGAGCCAGTTGCGAGCGACTATTTTTGTCGTTTCGGATGATGTTCGAATAACAACCGCAAAATGTAACATCTCGCTTTACAAGATACTCGCCACCAGTTCAGAGAAGATGTGAGACGTTGAGCGTAGATTCCTCACCCCCAATCCGAAACTGAGGTTAGTTGCGATCATAGACGCCAAGAAGACCGTCTGGATAGTGGACAGATAAGACTCACGGCTGTTGGAGGTCATAGGACACAATCCCTACGATGAGCCGTCCCGGATCCAGACTCGTTACGCTCTGGAGGTACTGTTTGTCTAAGATATTCCGCACATCCACACCCAGCCGGAGTCCGGGCACCAGCCTTCGGGAAACCTTCAGGTGCATCACCCCGTATCCGGGAATACTCTCCTCATTCTTGTCGTCGCTATATTGCTTGCCCACCAGCTCCAAGGTGAGTGTTCCATCCAAGAACCTATGGAATCCCAGTGCAAAGCTCCCCTTTACCTCAGGAACGTAGGTCAATGTCTTGTCCTCTAAGTCCTGCCGCTCAGGAAACTCCTTGATGACCGACCGACTTCCAGTGAAGCCTGCCGACACGCTGAAATATGCTCCCACAGGAACCTGTGCGCTAGCCTCCACTCCCGTGAACTGCACCTTCGCCACATTTTGCCGTTGCATCAAGGGTCTCCTAAACAGCGAATCCCCAGTAGCCACATAGTAGAGGAAGTCTCGCCCTTCTGCATAGTAGCCAGTTAACTTCATCAAGGCTTGACCTAAGCTCTGCTGGATGCCGCCTTCAAGGTTATAAAGCACCTCTGGCTCCAGATAGGGATTGGCGATTTTGGGCCCGAGTTGCATCCAGCCGCTGCGACACAAATCATCTAAGATGGCCCCTCGGAAGGCCTTTCCGAACGAGGCATACAACCGGGTGGTCTCCAAAGCGCGATAACTGATTCCCAACCGGGGACACACCTCGGACCAGGTGTGACTGTCGAGATCGCCGTACGTATCCCAGAACGCCATCGTGCTGTTGATCTGCCCGTTGGAGAAGCGCACCCGGTCGAAGCGTGCGCCAGCCACGAGATTCAGCCGTCCGTCCAGAACGCTCACCTCGTCCTGTACAAACGCCGAAAGGGTAGTCATCACTCCCTCGTTGGCCACCACATCCGGCGAGGTACGGTATGTATCTGCTCCATCCACCGAACCTCGCTTAGCGTCTACTCCAAAGGAAAGGGTCCCAAGCTGTCGAGCCTGGAATGAGACACTGGAAAGAAAACCCATATCCTTCCGATCCGACAGTACGTCGAAACGGGTGTACGCGCCCTTACGCATTCGCTCGCTGATACGGGCATATTGCTCCAATTGATAGAAACCCTTCGCTTCCCAGTTCCAACCTCTCGTAGCTCCTTGGTATTGCAAAGAGTAGAAATCCGTATCAAAGTCGCGATACATCCCGTCGGGAGCCTGGATCTTTGTCCCTTCTCCCCGCTCATCGTCGTACCGCTGATAGGTGGCTACGATCTCGTGGATGCCTGCTCGGTATGTCACCTTAGCGGTCTGACTGTTCTCATCTAAGAAGCGTTTAACCGTATACTCATCACGCTCCTCCTTCGGCTCAGAGATGTATCCATCGCTTTTAAGATACGTGCCCGAGAGGTACAGATTCACGAACTGGTTTGGACCTAACGCGCGTCCGGCAGAGCACGAAAGATCACCTGCATACGTTCCTAAACTTCCGCCCCTGAGCGTGGCGTGTGTCTGGATGCCGTCGCTCGCCTTCCGGGTGATGATGTTGATCACACCTCCCATTGCATTTGAGCCGTAGACCGCCGAGGCCGGCCCCCGCACGATCTCGATCCGTTCGATGTCCTCCGACTTAATGCGATTCCAGTTTGTCCCCCCGGTATCGGTCTTATTGATCGGCACGCCGTCCACCATAACCAGCGTCCGGGAGGGCTCGTTGCCGCTTGTGCCCCGGAGCGTAATATCCGGACTCATCGTGAACATCCCGCCGTTCCTGCGCACATCTACGCCTGGCTCACTGACGATAAAATCATCTGCGCTTAAA
>DAOVPH010000129.1 GCA_030629295.1 Candidatus Latescibacterota bacterium
ACACCAGGTGTACCTCGATCTGTGGGTGAAGGTGCGTAAAAATTGGCGAAAGAAGGACTTTGACCTGCGGGAATTTGGCTACACCGCGTAGACCAGGGCGTAACCTCCCTATTCTAATAGAGATGAAGACAGAATGAGTAAGCATAAACCATTTGGATGTAAGGAGACAGTGATGAGAGTTCTGGTAGTTGGAGGAGGAGGCAGAGAGCATACCTTGGTCTGGAAGATCGCTCAAAGTCCAAAAGTGGAGAAGATATACGCTGCCCCGGGCAACGCTGGTATATCCCAGAGTGCCGAATGTATCTCTATCCAACCTAGCCAGATCGATGAACTGGCCGATTTTGTCGAAGAAAAGGGGGTTGATCTGACTGTGGTTGGCCCTGAAGCCCCTCTGGTGGCAGGAATAGTCGACAGATTCCAAGCCGGGGGACTAAAGATATTTGGCCCATCCAAACAGGCAGCGAGACTGGAAGGAAGCAAGGTCTTTGCCAAAGAGTTGATGCGGGATTACGGAATTCCCACTGCTCAGTTTGAAGTGTTCACTTCTCCAGATAAAGCTATAGGCTACATCAAGGCAAAAGGAGCTCCCATTGTGGTTAAGGCCGATGGTTTGGCAGCAGGGAAGGGGGCAGTCGTGGCGATGACCAAAGAAGAGGCCATTGAGGCGGTAGAAAAAATGTTGGTAAAGAAGACCTTCGGAGAAGCTGGAGAGAAAGTGGTGATCGAGGAATACCTCCAGGGAGAAGAGGCATCGGTGCTTGCCCTTAGCGATGGGGAGACGATAGTCCCGTTGGTTCCCTCTCAGGATCACAAGCGGGTTTTCGATGGAGACCGGGGGCCTAACACTGGTGGGATGGGGGCCTACGCCCCTGCTCCGGTGATCAGCGAAGAGCTGATGCAGCAAATAACCAGCGAGATTCTGCAACCCACAGTCAAGGCTATGGCCGATAAAGGTATTATTTATAAGGGGGTTCTTTACGCCGGCCTGATAATGACTGCTCAGGGGCCACAGGTATTAGAGTTCAACTGTCGTTTCGGTGATCCGGAGAGCCAGGCCCAGTTACCCCTGATGAAGACTGATCTGGTAGATGTCCTTCTGGCCATCTGTGACGAGAGACTAAAACATGTGTCAGTCGAAGAGGAGAACAAGGCCGCTGTCTGTGTGGTAATGGCGTCCGAAGGCTATCCCGGTGCCTACGAGAAAGGCAGGGAGATCGCTGGGCTGAGGCACGCAGAGCAAATGGAGGGCATAGTTGTCTTCCACGCCGGCACCAAATTGGAGAAAGGAAAGATCGTAACCAACGGTGGCCGGGTACTGGGAGTGACTGCGGTAGCGGATGACATTCCTTCTGCAGTGAACAGGGCCTATCAGGCAGTGGAGAAAATCAGATTCCAGGGGGCGCACTACCGAAGGGATATCGGTTTCAGAGCGCTGGCTCGAGAGAACTTATAACTGCAAGGGATGGAAGTTGTCTTTGGTAGGTTACCTTAATTGTCTTGCTAAACTCTGAGGAGGTAGCGAATGTTCGATGTAATCTCTCTGGGAATCTTAGTTGCCGATGTAATGGCTAAGCCGATTGACAACGTACCTGAGGAGGATAAGCTGGCCCTTTTCGACCGGATGGAGATGCACATTGGCGGGTGTGCGTCCAATACCGCCATTGCTTTGAGTCGCTTAGGGGCCAAGGTAAAAGTAATAGGTAAGGTAGGGGCCGATGCCTTCGGCGATTTCGTAATCAATACACTGGGAGAACACAAGGTGGACGCTTCCAGTGTTGTGAGAGACCCTTTGGTGAACACTGCCTTTACCTTTGCTATGATCTCCTCCCGGGGGCGGAGAAGGTTTCTCCATACTATGGGGGCAGACGCCACCTTTGGCCTTGAAGACATAAAGATAGAAGAACTCCAGGGCGCTCAAATACTGCACATTGCCGGCACCTATTTGATGTCCCACCTTGACGGCCGACCCACAGCGAAGCTGCTCAGAGAGGCCCGCCGGATGGGGCTAACAACCTCTTTGGACACTGCTTACAACGACCAGATTGAAGATTGGAGACAGATCATCGTCCCCTGTCTGTCCCACATTGACTATTTCCTGCCCAGCGTTGAGGAGGCAGAGAAGATAACCGGGCAGACAGATCCCCAGAAGATGGCCAGAGTGTTGGCAGAAAACTGCCCCGGTACAATCGCCATAAAACTGGGATCCAAGGGCCTCTTCCTGAAAACCAGACAGGTAGAGAAGTTGATCCCTCCTTACCACGTGAAGGTGGTGGATACCTCAGGGGCAGGAGACTGTTTTGTGGCAGGATTTTTGAGGGGTCTACTGGAGGGTTGGGACGAAGAGCGGTGTGCCCGTCTGGGCAACGCGGTGGCCTCTTTCTGCATCCAGGCTATAGGTTGCACCACCGGGGTGGCATCCTGGCAGGAAACAGTTAAGTTTATGGAAAATAATTGAACCCAGTTTCGGAATTTCACCTAAATACCTGATAGATAGTTACATCCTCTCCTCGGGGTTACTATTCCCCAACAGCCTTACTCTTCAGAGATTCGCTCTATATCCCTCAGCGCCCGTACTTTCTCCGGCAGGCCAAAAAGGTTGATGAACCCGGTGGCATCTCTCTGAGCATACACTTTCTCTTCACCAAAGGTAGCCAAGTCTTTTCGATACAGACTGTAGGGAGATGTCCTTTTAACTACTATGCAATTGCCTTTGTAAAGTTTCAGACGCACTATGCCAGTCACCTCTTTTTGGGTGACATCCACGAAGGCGTCGAGGGCCTGTTTCAGAGGAGTGAACCACTTACCGAAGTAGACAAGCTCAGCGTACTTCTGGGCCACTAAGTCCTTGTAATGGAGGGTCTCCCTGTCCAAGGTGAGGCTTTCCAGCTCAGCGTGGGCAGTATAAAGTAAGGTTCCTCCCGGAGTTTCGTATACTCCCCTGGATTTCATTCCCACCAAACGATTTTCGACCAGATCTACCCGTCCGATGCCGTTTTGGCCCCCCAATTCATTCAATCTTTCCAAGAGTTCTATCGGATCCAAACTCTCTCCATCGACCTTCCCGGGGATGCCCTCTTCGAATTCAATATCCACAAAGGTAGGTTTATCCGGAGCCTTTTCAGGTGAGTCAGTGAGTTGGAAAAGAGCTTCTGGGGGTTCCGTCTGGGGATCCTCCAGGATTCCTCCTTCGTGGCTCAGGTGCCAGATATTTCGGTCTCGGCTGTAGTTCTCTTCTTTGGTTGCGGAGACAGGTATTCCCCTGCTCTGGGCATATTCGATCTCTTCTTCCCGGGATCTTATCTCCCACTCCCGCCAGGGGGCGATGATTCTTATCTTTGGGTTCAACGCCTTGTAACTGAGTTCAAATCTCACCTGGTCATTGCCCTTACCGGTGCAGCCGTGAGCCACAGCGTTGGCACCCTCTTGAGCAGCTATCTCAATCTGGCGTTTGGCAATGAGCGGGCGGGCAAATGACGTGCCCAGCAGGTACTTCCGTTCGTAGATCGCCCCAGCTTTCAGAGTAGGGTAGATGTAGTTTTCGATAAATTCCCGCCGCATATCCTCAATATAGACCTTGCTGGCTCCGCTGTTGAGAGCTTTCTTTCGCAACTGCTCCAGGTCTTTTTTCTGCCCCAGGTCGGCGGTAATAGCTATTACTTCACAGCCGTAGTTCTCTTTGAGCCACGGGATGATAACTGAGGTATCCAGTCCCCCGGAGTAAGCCAGAACTACCTTTTTAACCCCTTTAGTTTCCTTCATCTGTTACCCCTTGGATTAATATCTCATCGAAGACATCGACTGCCTCGTCGATGTGTTCTTTTTGAACGATTAACGGGGGAAGCATCCTGATCACCTCTTTGCCAGCCGTGCACACTAAAACCCCCCGTTTCCGGAACTCCTCTACCACTGCCTTTGCCGGATAGTCGGTGACTATCCCAGCGATAAGTCCTAACCCTCGCACTTGCCGGATCTGCGAATATCTGGCCTTAAGTTGGTTTAAGCGCATATGGAGGTATTCTCCGTTTTGTCTGACCTGAGCCAGCAGTTCCGGAGCCATCAATTTCTGAACCACTTTGGTGGCTACGGCGCACACCAAGGGCCCACCCCCAAAGGTTGTGCCGTGGTCTCCCGGAGCTAAATTCTGGGCGATTTTCTCCCGCATCAACACTGCCCCGATAGGCAACCCGCCCCCCAGGGGTTTAGCTAAAGTCATTATGTCCGGCTCAACCCCAAAGTGCTGATAGGCGAACAGCGACCCCGAGCGGGACAGGCCGAACTGTATCTCATCGAACACAAGCAGCAAATCTCTCTGGTCACATATCTGACGCAACCCCAGGAGGAATTCCCTGCTGGCTGCATTAACCCCTCCCTCCGCTTGCAGGGGTTCAACTAAGATAGCGCAGATATTTTCGTTTATCGCCTTCTCCACTGCCTCTAAGTTGTTGAATTCTATGGTGGTAAAACCAGGGAGTAAGGGACCGAAACCTTTCTGAAACTGCGATTGACCGGTGGCGGACAACGCTCCGTAGGTCCTGCCGTGGAAAGAACCGGTCATAGTCACAATACCGTACCTGGACTGAGAGTTCCGTTTTCCCTGTGTATCCCCCCATCGGCGAGTGAACTTAATGGCTGCCTCTATCGCCTCTGTGCCGCTGTTGCAGAAAAACACCTTGTCAGCAAAGGAGTTTTCGACCAAAAGCCTGGCCAACTCCACCTGGGGGAGCGAATAGAAGAGATTCGAGCAGTGAATCAGCTTTGCAGACTGCTGTTTAATGGTCTCAATAATCTCAAAGTTACCGTAACCAAAAGCATTTACTGATATACCACTCACGAAGTCTAAATAGCGATTGCCCTCCTGATCGAACAATCGCATCCCATTCCCCTTCTCCAATACAAATGGCGGACGGTCATAATTGTTGTGTAACAGATACCTTCTCTCTTGCTCGATTACCTGTTCAGTTTTCAT
>DAOVPH010000007.1 GCA_030629295.1 Candidatus Latescibacterota bacterium
CAGAACTTGGGTAATGAATGTCTGCTCCTTACTAGAATCCCACTGAACGGGGAGGATTCGCTCCTTATCGCTCAATAAATTTGAAATATTCGGGCACTCTGCCCTGTGGATAGATATTCCCTTGCCCCGGGTGATGAATCCCACAATGCTATCGCCGGGCACAGGCTGGCAGCATCTGGCAAATCGTATCATCAAATTATCGTAACCTTGAATGGTTACCCCTGTTATGGTCGGTTTAGCCCGTTTAAAGATAGTAGGCAAGGACAATCTCTTTTGTGGTTGGGGGAATAGCTTGCCCACAATTCGGCTCAGGGAAATCTTGCCGCTGCCGACGGCAGCAAAGAGATGCTCCACATCTGTCACTCCCATAGAAAGGGCAAGGTCGAGCAACTCTTCTGCTTTCAACTTGACTCTCCTTCTTTTCGCCTCCTGTTCGAGCAATTCCCGACCGAGTCGGACACTGTGGACATATTCCTCTGCCCGGAGCCATCTTCGGATACGGCTGCGGGCCTTTGAGGTTCGGACAATATTCAGCCAGTCACGATGAGGCACCTGATTTGCAGAGGTGATAATTTCCACCATATCACTATTCTTAAGTGGAGAATCCAGAGAGGTCATCTGCCCGTTTACTTTTGCCCCCCGACAGTGGAGCCCCACATCGGTGTGGACTGCGAAGGCAAAGTCAATCGCTGTACTACCCTTAGGTAACTGTTTCAAATCCCCCTTGGGGGTGAAGACAAATATCTCGTCCTGAAAGAGAGTGTCCTTCAGCTCCTTCATAAAATCGGCAGAGTCAACGGTATCACGCTGCCAATCCAGTAGATGTCTGAGCCAGAACATCTTCTTGTCTAAATCATCTAATTTCTGCCTCCCCTCCTTGTATACCCAGTGAGCAGCTATTCCCTCCTCAGCTATTTGATCCATTCTCTTTGTCCTAATTTGTACCTCCACCATCTGTTTGCGAGGACCTATCACGGTAGTATGGAGGGACTGGTACATATTCGATTTTGGGGTGGCGACGAAGTCTTTGAACCTATCGGCCACAGGGGTAAACATAACATGCACCAGACCCAAGGTATGGTAACATTCCTCTATTGAATCCACAATAATCCTGATAGCGAAAAGGTCGTATATCTGGTCAAAAGGCTTTCCTCTGTTTTTCATCTTCCCGTAGATGCTGTAGAAATTCTTGGGACGCCCGGTTATTTTTGCCTTTATCCCTGCGTGCATCAAGGCTTTTCTGATGGGGAGCTCAATTTCCTCGATGTAACTTTCCCGTTGCTGGTGGCTCAATCGTACCTTCTCTTCTATCTCCCGGTAGACCCGGGGAGCTAAGTATTTCAGACTTAAGTCCTCAAGTTCCCACTTGATTCTGGCAATACCGAAACGGTGTGCCAGAGGGGCATAGACATCCCTGGTTTCCCGAGCAATCCGCCTCTGTTTCTTTGAGTCTAAGTACTGCAAAGTCTCCATATTATGCAAACGATCGGCGAACTTAATCAGAATCACCCGGATATCCTTAGCCATAGAGAGAAACATCTTGCGGAAATTCTCTGCCTGTTGGGCTTTTCTGCTTTGCAACTTTAGCCCGCCGATCTTTGTCACCCCATCCACCAACATTGCTATCTCCCCACCAAATTCTGCCTTTATCTGTTGGTAGGTGACATCTGTGTCCTCAAGGGTGTCATGGAGCAGAGCTGCCGCTATGGTCATAGGATCAAGGTGAAGCTCTGACAGTATCTTAGCGACCTCAATACAATGTTTAACGGCCGGATCTCCTGACTTGCGTTTCTGTCCCTGATGAGCCTGGCTGGCGAACTCGTAGGCCCGCCTTATCAGATCCAGATCGCTGTCCTTAGCGTACGATCTGATCGGCGCCAGCAGTTCGTTAATTTCAGCTTCCGGTTGCATCCCTGTTCCTTTTTAGCTTGACACTACGGCGATAAATGTATAATTTTACCTGTCGAAGCCGGCTAATTTCATCGGCGTCTGGAGACGCCTCCCACATCCTGATCCTAAAGAGAGAACGGAGGACTGGTTGCTGGTTAATTGGTTGATTGGTTAATCGGTTAATTGGTGAGTGAGGGCTCAACTTCCCTAATGACTGATGTCCAATGACTGGTGACCTAATGGTTGTCCTAAAGGCATTCACATAGATTTCAAGACCCTGTTTTATTTAGAGACATAGAACTTATGGAGAGACACATGCGTGTCAGCGGATTCACCTTTGTAAGAAATGCCATTAAGCTCTACTACCCTGTGGTTGAGTCGATCACTTCCATCCTGCCCATCTGTGATGAGTTCATCGTCGCTGCCGGCGATTCAGACGACGGGACCACAGAGTTGATTCGGTCGATCAATTCGGACAAGATAAAAATTATCGAAACCGTTTGGGACCCCAAATACTTCGTCCGAGGGGCTATCAATGCCCAACAAACAAACATTGCCCTGGATGCCTGCACCGGTGACTGGGCATTCTATCTTCAGGCCGACGAAGTAGTGCACCAGAAACATCTTCCCATTATAACAAGAAAGATGGAACGATATTTAAACACCCCAGAGGTGGAAGGGTTGCTTTTCGGATACAAACATTTTTACGGCGATTACTGGCATTACCAGAAAGTTCACGGCTGGTACAGATACGAAATCAGAGTGGTGAGGACTGGTATCGGCGTTCGCTCTTGGAAAAGCGCCCAGAGCTTCCGTAGAGATGAGAAGAAACTGAAAGTGGCCCCCGCAGACGCTGAAATCTACCACTACGGCTGGGTCAGACCCCCTGATAGGATGAAACAGAAACAGATTGCTTTGGACTCCCTCCACCACCCCAGAGAATGGATAGAACTTCACCATCCGGACAAAACGGCCGAATTCGACTACGGCAGCCTGAAACATTTTGCTCTTTTTCAAGAGACTCACCCCCAGGTAATGCAGAACAGGATAGCACAGATGGACTGGAGGGTCAAAGGAGATTCAAAATCAAATATAAAACACAAACATAACACACTAAGAATAAGAATTCTCTCGTTTATTGAAAATAGAATCCTGAAAACCAGCGTGTGGGAGCGAAAAAATTATATCTTGCTAAGAAACCCATAGTTGATCCCCTTCCTCACTTTTCTCCCAACGCAGAGCGGTAGACCTCCTCAGTTTTCTTTGCCATCTGTTCAGCAGAGAATCGCCTGACTGTGCTGTGGCCCGCTTTGACCATCCCCTGTGCCAAGCCGGAATCATTGAGCAGCCTTAAAACCCCTTCAGCCAATCTCTTCGGATCCCTGGGAGGCACTAAAATCCCGTTTTCTTCGTCTTTAACCAGATCCGGTATGCCCCCTGTCTCAGTTGCCACTACCGGTACTCCAGCGGCCATCGCATCCAGAATTGAGGTGCACAAGCCTTCCAGATAGGAAGATATCACAAACACATCAAACAGAGAAAGGAGCCTGGGGATATCTTCCCGGAAGCCGGTGAAAATCACCGAATCCCCAAGGCCCAATTCAGCGGTCAGTCGCCTCAATCTACCTGCTTCTTTGCCTTCTCCTACGATCAGGAATCTGACCTGGGGCAATCGGTCAACCACAATTCTGGCCGCCCTAAGGAAATTGGGATAATCCTTGTGGGGAGCCAAAGCAGCCACTATGCCCACCACTTTTTCTTCTCCCTTCAGCTGAAATTCCTTATAAAGCTCTTCAAGAGGATCGATATTTTCAAAACGGCGAAGGTCTATCCCGCTGTGGACGACTACTACCTTTTCTTCTGCAATTCCGCCTTTGATTAAGACTTCTTTAACCCCTGTGGAGACGGCGATAAATTTATCCGGCGCTTCGTACTTATAGGAGTTAAGCCAACCTTTCTCCCCTACGGGGAAATCGACCCGACGGGAGACAATCAGGGCTGGAATTCTCGTCACTTTAGAGGCGATTATCCCCACAGAATGGGCGTGGGCACTGTGACAGTGGGCAACTTGGTAGCCTTTCCTTTTTATCAAGCGGGCTAATTTGTACCCTGCCCTCAGGTCAAACTCTCCCCGCATAGGGAGAGGTTCTATGGTGATGCCTCTCTCTGCCGCCCTTTTGGCTAATTCACTGTCCGGGGGACAGGCCACAGCCACCTGGTGTCCTCGCCTCACCAGAAGCAATGAGAGCAGAAGCACCTGATTTTCTCCTCCCCGCCAGCTTTTCTCCGAGTCGATGTGCAAGATTTTCATAGCGAGAGCAAAACTAATCAACATTGACTTAGATAGATTTTAATTGATCTACTACTGGGAGCATAATATAGTGTGCATTATTTCTTGAGAGTTTACGAACGGATCACGCTTTGGATTTTGTCACTTTTTCAGGCTATTCGCATGGTCAGCCCTCCGTCGACCACTAAGACCTCACCAGTAATATAGTCATTTTTCACCAGAGAGACAACTGCCTGAGCCACTTCTTCGGGTTTGCCCAGCCGATGCAGCATAATGCGGTTATCTATGGCGTGCCTTTTAGCCTCTGCCGGGGTGACAGCGTGAAAATCGGTGTCAATAATCCCCGGTGCCACACAGTTGACCCGCACATTATCCTGGCTAACTTCCATGGCCAGACAGCGGGTAAGGTGCATCACCGCTGCTTTGACCGTAGCGTAGGCTGCAATACCCTTCACACCTCGCAATCCAGCCACTGAACCTATGTTAACAATCACCCCTTCTTTTCTCTCGATCATAGCTGGCAGGGCTAAGCGGCAGCAACGGGCTGTTCCCAGAAGGTGAACCTCAAGTGCCCGCTGCCAGGCAGGTTCGTCAAGCTCTAACAGTGAGCCATCGCAGCGGCCGCCAGCATTGTTGACCAACACATCCAACCCGCCCCATTCCTGCTGGATACTGCGGAACATAGCCTCCACCTGCTGACGATCACCAACATCGGCCTGCGACAATAAGGTCTTACTTCCCATTGCCTTGATCTGCTCCGCCACCTCCGAAGCCGATTTTGCGTTACTTACATAATTGACCGCAACATCTGCCCCTTCCTGGGCCAGGGCCAGAGCTGTTGCTTTGCCAATACCACGACTGGCGCCAGTGACCAGCACTTTCTTGCCTCTCAAATCCATAAAATAGACCTCCTCTTTTCAAATGGCGATGTGCCTCTGTGTTTCCGTGGTTATTTGAGAAATAGCCTCTGAGATATTTATGACCACTCCTCAATTGAGCAGAGAATAGGCGTAGCCCAGAATGCTTGCTCCCACCAGCGTAATAAATAGGTAAAACGCTACTGTCTTCCTGTTGAAAGTGGCGTACAAGGCAAAGAGGGTGGAGAATTTGGTTGCCGGCCCAGAGATAAAGAAGGCCAGAGCAGCCCCCTGGCTCATTCCCATCCGTGTGAGCACTTCTATTATCGGAATGCTCCCACCGCCGCAGGCGTAAAGCGGCACTCCCATAGCCACAGCTATTAGCACCCCCAATCTGCTCTGTTTGCCCAACAGGGAAACAATCCACCAGGATGGGATGAGCGTTTGCACAATTGCAGCGATAAAGATACCCAACAAAAAATATTTTCCGATAAATGTGAATAGCTTCCAGAACTCTTTGCAAAACAAGGGAATTTGCAACTCACCGCTGTTTTTTTCAACGGAGGGTCTCGATCGACTTTCACAATTCAGCAGAGAGTTTTGTTTCTGATTTTCTGACCTGTCAACAGCGAAGCAGAGCATGTCCCTATTTAACAAATAGCTGGTGAGCGCTCCAGCGGAGCCTCCCAACAGAAAGGCACTGATGGTTCTGGCCAGTGCCATTCTCATCCCCATCGCCCCGGCGGTGAGGACAAACAGAGAGGGATTCATCAAGGGAGAGGCAACAAGGAAGGCCATCAAGGGAGAAAGGGGAACTCCTGTGTGAAATAGGGCGGCAAGTAAGGGAATGGCGGCAAAGGTGGGCAGGGGAGATATTACCCCCACTAAACAGGCTAAGGCCACAGCGGATTTTCTCCTTCTCCCCAGAAATTCCGACATCCTCTCTCCGGAGAAAAGAACAGAGAATACGGCGGCGATTGCCACGGCTGCCAGGGCGAAATACCACAATTGTGACAGCAAATCCCCTACTCCGGCCAGCACTCTTGCTGTGTATGTGCCCTCAAGGACATACTCTATCGTTGAAATGAGCCGCCAGAACAGATGAAAAATGTGACTGGGGAAATCCAACTTCCCGCCTTGCCGGATTCAATAGATTGGCCTGCTGGAGTTATGCCTCTGGTTTTAAGGTAATGTTAAGATTGTAACAGGCGATGTGGCGAAACCGTTGTGCAAACGGTTAATTTAACCACTGGAGCTTCTCCCACAAACCGCTGCCCATTGCATGCTTCCACCAATTTCTCTTTCAATCCGGCATCTCTGACCACAATAAATCTCTAGGGCTGAGCATTCCTCCCCGAAGGGGCAAGTCTTATCGCATCCAGAACTGCATCTAATTTCTCCGCCGGCACAGGATCTGGCCGATATCTTCTGACACTTTTTCGCTCTTTAATCGTCTGATGAATGTCCATCTCACTACTCCACCTCCTCAGTTCTGGTGTAGCCGAGCGGAACAGGTCCATCGGTGGCAGGCACCGCTATTTTGACAACCCATCCGTGAATCTCTTTGCCGTGGACATTTATTGCCTTCGCTTTTTTTTCTAAGATGACAGATTCGTTACTGATAAAAGAACAATCTGTGCAAAACAAGACCTCGGTCTTTGTCTCTTTTTGTTTCATAGAACTCCCTCCTGCATTACATTAAATCCAGTATCAAGTACAGTTAAGAGTGATTAATTCGTAAAAAGTCGCTAAAGCTGATTTTTCACCGCCAAGTCGCCAAGGACGCAAACAAAAGATATTCCTGATAATTAAGTGATTATATGTTTCGCCTTCTTTGCGCTCTTGCGTCTCTGCGTTAGATTTTAGACTTTTTACGAGTGAATCAATATCCAGTACCTATCAGTGTTCAAATTTCCAGACCCAAGTTTAAGGGAAATAGGGAAAACTGCATAGAACAGGATTAGAGGGCAACTTACGATTTAAACAGAGATAACAGCAGGGGATTACAACGGGGGGAAGCAGTTAAATGTTAAACTTCCCGAAATCCTCGGGATTAATGCGGTTAAGTCTATCTCGCAGTCTCTGGGCCTTTTTCTCTGGATCGTCCTCTTCCGGTGGGTTTTCCGTTTCCAGAATCTTTTCGGCAACGAATATGGGCGCCTTCAGTTTCAGTGCCATAATGATGGAATCGGAGGGGCGGGCGTCTATTTTGAACACCTTCTTGCCCATCTGTAAGAAAAACTCAGCATAAAAGGTCTGATCGACAAGCTCTGAGATGACCATCCTGGTCAGTTTCACCTCCAGGGCATCCAGAACGCTTTTGAACAGGTCGTGGGTCAGTGGCCTTCTGAAGTTTAGCCCACTCAATTCAAAGGCAATAGCACTGGCCTCGGCTTGGCCTATCCAGATAGGGAGAACACGGTCTCCGCCCACCTCCTTCAATAACACCACCGGTGAGTTGCTCCGATTATCTATTGCTAACCCTGACACATCTACTTTTATCATAGTCTCCGCCTCTAAGGGAGGATATAAAGCCAATATTAGCTTACGCTAGTGTTCTTTGACCACCCAGAGTTTGACCTTTGTTTCCACCTCAGGGTGCAGTTTGATCTCTATTGAATAAACCCCTAAGGCTTTTATAGGCTCATCTAAAACTATCTTTCGCCGGTCAATATCATAATCCTTTGCCTTGAGCAACTCAGTGATGGTCTGGGCTGTCACTGCTCCGAATACCCTGTCCTCTTCACCCACGGAGACAGCGGCAGTTAAGGATATCTTCCCCAGTTCTCTGGCCAGGTTTTGCGCCGTCCTTTTGAGCCGATTTTCTTGCATAACTTTTTGTTTCTTCTGTTCCTGGTAGATAGACCAGTTCGGTTTAGTGGCTTCTAAGGCCACTCCTCTGGGTATAAGATAATTACGAGCATATCCATCCGCCACTCGAATAGTCTCCCCCGCCTTTCCCAGCTTCTCAAAATCCTCTTTTAATATTACCTCCATTATCCCTGTTTCTCCTTATGATTAGCTTCTTATTGAGAGGTGTGATTGGTAGTGCGAAGGGCTCCACAACTCCATTAGGTTTTAAGACACTGTCTGTTTTGGGAAGATACCTATCTAAATACTTCAGCTGTATAGGGAAGCAGAGCCAAGAAACGGGCCCTTTTGATTGCATGTTTCAGTTTCCGCTGATGCCGGGCGCAGACACCCGAGACCCTGCGGGGAACAATCTTTCCCCTTTCGGTGACAAACCGTCTCAGTTTCTTGTCGTTCTTGTAATCAAAATCTTCATCGTTATGTCTGCAAAACCAACAAAATTTTATCCTTTCCATTATTCCTCCTCACTAATCTGAACATCTTTTTCTTCGTTGTTCTGTTCTCCAACATGTCCCTTAGGGGCAACCACTATCAGGTAACGAAGGATTGACTCATTCATCCGCAGGGAACTCTCCAAATTCGGCAACAAAGGGGGATCGGCCAAGAATTCGATAAAGCCGTAGTAGCCGTGCTCTCTTTTTTTGATCGGATATGTGAACCTCCTGGTGCCAAGGGTACCTGTCTTCTCCTTTTTTCCGCCGTTGTTGGCAATGAAGTCCTCGATCTTTTTTACCTCTGCTTGGATCGACTCCTCCCCAATCTGATCGTCCACAATAAAAGTGGCTTCATATAATTTCATTCTTTGCACACCTTTCTTCATAGTTTAATTGTTAAGGGTGAATCATACTGGACAACTTCACTATCAATGGGGCTGTTACCAATGAGACCACTGACATAAGTTTAATCAGAATGTTCATCGAAGGGCCTGAGGTGTCTTTGAATGGGTCGCCTACGGTATCACCTGCTACGGCTGCCTTATGAGATTCGGAGCCTTTTCCCCCGAGGTTTCCTTCTTCTATATACTTCTTGGCATTATCCCAGGCGCCTCCTCCGTTGGCCATCATCAGTCCCAGCAGCACTCCGGTAACAGTAGCTCCGACCAGCAGGCCGCCCAGGGCTTTCGGACCCAGAAATATGCCCACCACCACCGGAGCGATCACCGCACTCAGTCCAGGCAAGATCATCTCCTTTAAGGCAGCGGTAGAAGAGATGTCCACACAGCGAGCCGGATCAGGTTTGCCCTTGCCTTCCATTAGCCCCGGGATTTCCCGGAACTGGCGGCGAATTTCGTTGACCATCTTGAAGGCAGTTCTGCCCACAGCATCCATTGTCTGCGAGGCCATAAAGAAAGGCAGAACTCCTCCGATGAAGACCCCAGCCACTACCACCGGGTCAGTGAGGGTGATGTTGAAGCTTTCGACTCCCTGGAGATGGGCAACGGTTTTACCGTAGGCTGAAAACAGAGCCAGGGCAGTCAGGGCCGCCGAGCCGATAGCAAATCCTTTTCCCATAGCGGCCGTGGTGTTACCGAGAGCGTCCAGTTGGTCGGTGATCTTTCTGGTGGCAGTTCCCAGCTCAGACATCTCTGTGATACCGCCGGCATTATCAGCAATAGGACCGTAGGCGTCCACGGACATAGTCATACCCACTGTACCCAGCATACCAACTGCCGCGATACCAATCCCATACAACCCAGCCACAGCGTAGGCGACAAGGACGCCCGCAGCAATGGCTATCATTGGCAACGCGGTGCTTTGCATCCCTACGGATAATCCGGTGATTATGTTGGTAGCTGCCCCTGTCTGAGAGGCTTCAGCAATCCGCCTGATAGGTTTTCCCGAGGTGTAGTACTCGGCAAAGACACCGATCAGGATACCGTCTATGATGCCAGCCAAAAGGGCCCAGAAAGCACCCATCCTGCCTGACATATGAAGGCTCCTCAAATAGTCAGTTCCCATCTGAGCAGTCTGGGCCTTTACCAGGAAATAAGAGATGAGCAGAAAAACCAAGACCGCCACATAGGTGCCGTAGCGTAGGGCACTCTGAGGACTCAATCTTTTGAACAGCTTTATGGTAAGAACACTGAGGACCGAGGCCAGCAGTCCTCCGGAGACTATTAGCAAAGGCAGGGTCATCCACTGCATCTTAAATTGGCCCATAGTGAGTCCAATGGCAACAGTGGCCACTACGGAACCGACGTAGGACTCGAACAGATCGGCGCCCATACCGGCGATGTCACCTACATTATCGCCCACATTGTCGGCAATCACACCGGGATTTCGGGGGTCATCCTCGGGAATACCCGCCTCCACCTTTCCCACTAAGTCAGCCCCTATGTCGGCAGATTTAGTGTAAATACCACCGCCGACACGGGCAAACAGTGCCACAGAAGAAGCCCCCATTGCGAATCCATTGATTATGGCCGGGTCTTTATGAATAAAGAGCAGATAAACAATCCCCAGACCTAAGAGTCCCAGGCTGGCCACCGAGAGGCCCATCACTGACCCACCGAAGAAGGCTACGGTTAATGCCCTGTCTATACCCTGTTTGTCTGCCGCCTGAGCGGTTCTGACATTGGCCATAGTGGCAGAGCTCATACCGAGCAAGCCTGCCAGCATTGAGCAGGCGGCCCCGATCAGAAACGCAACCGCCGAAAGATGCGGTTCGACAAAGAAAAGCAAGAGGAGAAATACCACGGCCACAAAGATCAGGATGGTGAAGTATTCCCTCTTCAGAAATACCATTGCTCCCTGGTGAATTGAACTGGCCAGCTCCTGCATCTTCTCGGAACCTGCCGGCTGTCTCTTGACATAAAAGTAGATTATGCTGACAATCAGTAACCCAGTAAGGCCAAAAATCGGTGCCAGATTTGCAATACCTTGCATCACCACCTCCTAAGTGTCTATGGAATTTAAGATTGATTCGCAAAAAGTCTAAAATCTACCACGGAGGCACGCGGTGTGATGTGCCAGATTGACGCTTGATCGTCCAGCCGATTCGCAACAAAGCGGCTAGCACCAGTCGTGCTTTGGTTGATGGCCATTGACTCATGCTGGCACCGCGAAGACGTCACGGAGTTCCGGGATTTTCTCCCCGTGTTCGAGGTGATCAGCCAGCACGCGCAAGGCCAGAGCCTTGACCTTGGAAATCGCTTCCTCTTGACTTCGTCCGTATGCCATGACGCCAGGTAAATCGGGTACTTCGGCTATCCACCGACCATCTTCTTCGCGTTCAATGTCGATATTCACTGATCATACCTCCTATTCCTACTATATCCAATTCCGTCCGTGTGAACAAGTCCAGCCGCAGGCGGCATAACGACCTCCGTTTCAGCGGCGCAAGGTTAGAACACACTGGACCTTCGGATTTGCAATTACTTTCAAGAATACTCTGAACGTCCAAATTCGCACAGAGCTCTTGCGTCCGCTGCAAACGCTGGTTTTCGTTACACGAATCCCTTATTCGTTAGCCTGCGCCCCTTTTCTTCTCACCTGCCAAAGCCAAAATCCGGCGACGGATCTCTTCAGACAGCCACATACCCGTATTATCCAGTCGGTTGATCAACGGCTCAAGTTTATCAGTCAAACCTTGTGCCTTTGCTTCAAGCAAAACCTTAAGCCTTCCCCACACTGTCAGCCCAGCGGCTTGCGCAGTGCGCCGAGCAAGCATATCGTCCAAAAGCACAATTCGACTCGGATTTTCAAGCGCCAGGGCCATTGTCGCCAGTTCTCCCACGCCCAAGTCCAACGCTAACCATTCAGACGGTACAGCGCGTGGATCGACAATTTGAAGCCACTCGTAATTCTCTGGATTGGAAACATCGTACCCTCTTCGCCGACCTTCTTTCAGTTCATCTGCGACGGCACTGGGTATCCATATCTCACTGAACAACTTGGGAAGCCACTCCAGTACTCCGATGCGGTACAGGTAAAGTAACGGTGACGTATTGCTGATGGCCTCAGGCATGTTCCCGCCCCAAGTCAGTTAGCTCAGCCTGAAATGGAAAGACCTTATAGCGATTTAAACCCAACAGGAATTCAACGCGGGGCACACCGGCAAGTTCAGCAGCACGCCCAGATGATAGGCGACCAAGTTCATACAGTTTCACAGCTGCCAGCATACACAATTCGCGGGCAAAAGAGGTCTCATCCGTCTTTTCAGCCAACAGCACCTTCTCTGGTATGTCTATTGCGATTTGTCGAGTTGTCATTTGCCAAATCTCCTATTCAATACACATCAGATTATAATGCAAACAGTCAAGTCCAAATCTTACATAAAATACTCCAAGTAATATAGTTAAAACTAATAATGCTAAACCAAGAATGAATAAAGTGGACATACACTTGGATGCTTCTTGTTTTAGTAAATTTGCTGAAAAGACGATCGTTCCCGAAGAGAGACTGATTAACCATTTAGCAAGAGAACTATACCCATCATTTATTTTATTTGTGAGTTCTAAAATTAAATTATCACCATCCATTTCTATTTACCTATAACATAAGTTTATCCATCCCAATGAAATCAGCAAAACCATCTTGATGAGACGGATAAGGTTACTTGAATGGTAGTGTTTATGGTCCTCAGATAACAAGGAGTTAAATCTGAATAATGAGCCTATTTTGCGCTAGTTTATCCATCCGAATCAGACGGATAAACTCACCTCCTCGATATTACAATGTATCCGTTTTTTCCTCCTGTCTCGGCCATTTTTCAAATTATCTCTTGCTTGATTTGTAAGAACTCCCTAAACCTGATTTCACCACAGAGAACACAGAGGAAGCAAAAAGGATCAATCAAGGTTGACTTAGAAACTCCCTCGCCTGTTCTGCCCCCGAACAGACAAAAAGCTCTATCCCTTCGATCGCCCGCGAGACCATAGTATTGACCACCGGAAGTTCCTCTGCTCTGAATTCTCCCAACACAAATTTCCTCAGGTCTGTCTCCTCAGGCGGCGGGCCGATTCCCAATCGCAGGCGAGGAAACTGGTCGGAACAGAGATTCCATATCAGGGAGGCCAGGCCCTTGTGTCCGCCATCTGAGCCTTCCAGCCGCAAGCGGGTCTTTCCTAAGGGTAAATTCGCATCATCTGAGATCACCAGAAACTCTTCGGTAGAAACTGGAAACCGTTGTTTCAGCCTTAGGGCTGCCAGACCACTTCTGTTGACGAAGGTCGTCGGCTTGACCAACACCACCGGCACTTCCTCAATCCTTGCTGGGGCAAAGAGATAAAGATCCGTTTCTTGCCACTCTGTCTTCAACTGAACCGCCAGGTGTTCTACTACTGTGAACCCTAAGTTGTGTCGTGTTCGGTGATACAGCTCTCCAGGATTTCCCAACCCCAGTATGGCGTACAAACCTGGTTATTCCTCCTGTTTGGACTCTTCCTTTTCTCTCTCTGCCTCCTCTTCTTTCTCCTCCCCTTCTACAGCTTCTTCAATCTCTTCCTCGACCTCTTCGACCGGCTCTTTAATCACAACCGGCGGCAGGATTGTCACCACAGAAGAGGTTGAGTCAGTGAGCACCCGTGCCTTCCCAATCTCTAAATCTTCCACATGGACAGAGTTGCCGATGTCAAGCTCGGAGACATCCACTTGGATGTGTTCAGGAATGTCAGAGGGAAGACACTCGATTTTCAAGGCGTGGAGGACGTGTTCCAAAATGCCCCCTGCCTTTGTCCCCTTAGCGGTGCCTTCAATGACTATGGGGATTTCCACCGTCACCTTGGTTTTCATAGAGACATGCTGCAGATCCACATTGAGATACTCCTGGGTGACAGGATGAAGCTGGACTTTTCGGATTATTACCTTCTCTTTCTTTTGTTTTTTGCCATTCCCAGCCAAGAGAAGGGAAATTACAGTGGTCTCTCCAGCAGTGTGGAGCACTTTTTTAAGCTCGTTTACCTCCACAGAGAGAACAACAGGCTCCTCGCCAGGGCCGTACAAAACTCCTGGGATTTCGCCCGAGCGTCTGGCTTTTTTGGCATATTGTTTTCCTGTTTGGTCTCTTCGCTGAGCGTGCAGGATAATATCTGACATTGTAGCTCCTTACCTTTGGTGTAGAAAATAGTGAACAGTCAGCTAACTGAATAGAAAGCTGACTGATTTTCCTAAGTGGATTCTTCTTATGGCCTCGGCGAACAGGGGGGCAGCAGAGATAACGGTGAGTTTGTCGTCATCGGTTTTCTGCACCGGTATGGTGTTCAAGACGGCTACTCTCTTCACCGGAGAGCGGTTCAGTTGCTCCACAGCTCCTGAAGCGAGGACAGGATGGGTACAGGCAACGTAGATCTGTTTGGCACCGTTTCGTTTCAGGGCTGCAGCAGCTTCTATTAAGGTACCGCCGGTGGTAATCATATCGTCTCTTATCAGCACATTTTTCTGTTCTACTTCCCCGATAATGGTCTCTACTGCGGCGGCATCCGGTTTGGGTCTCCTTTTATCCACTAAGGCCAGTCCTGCTCCCATGCTTTTGGCAAAGGCTCGGGCCATCTTGATGCTGCCCACGTCAGGGGAGACAATTACCAGGTTAGACAGATTTTGCCCTTTGAAGAAGTCCACAAATAGGGGAGAGGAATAGAGATGGTCAACTGGTAGGTCAAAAAAACCCTGAATCTGGGCGGCATGCAGGTCCATCGTGAGCACTCTGTCTGTCCCCGCCGCTGTAATCAAGTTGGCAACTAATTTAGCAGAGATAGGGACTCGAGGCTGATCTTTTCTGTCCTGTCGGGCGTAGCCGAAATAGGGGATGACAGCCGTTATCCTTCTGGCCGAAGCCCGCCTGGCAGCATCAATCATAAGCAGCAGCTCCAGCAGGTTGTCCGCTGGGGCATGGGTGGACTGAACGATGAATACATCGGTGCCGCGAACACTCTCGTTGATCCTCACTGAGATCTCGCCGTCCTTGAACCTGCTCACATCAGCCGAAGCCAACCCTACATTCAGATGCTGAGCGATCTCTTCGGCCAAAGAGCGATTGGAGTTACCGGAGAAAAGTTTCAATTCTACCCACTCCTTTTTGAAAATAGCTACCGGGTGAGGACTCGAACCTCAATTCACGGCTCCAAAGGCCGTTGTCCTACCATTGGACGACCCGGTACGGTTTGCGAGCGAATACAATACAAATATTCAATTGGCGTTCGGTGTTTTTCAGTGTTCAATCTTTTCCGGAGATAGGTTTAACCTACCGAACGACAGACAAAGATACTCCAATCAGAGTTCTGCAGCGTCTTGGCTGCCTGTCTGGCCGGAGAGGGATCATCAAAAAGACCATAGACAGTAGAGCCACTGCCGGAAAGAGAAGCCATTATGGCCCCAGCGGATAGCAGCTTTTTCTTTATTTCCCCGATTTGAGGATAGCGGTTTTCCACTGTTTGCTCAAGGTCGTTTTTCACATCCTGGAACGGTGGCTCTTTATCTGTGAGTCCTCTTTTCAAAGAAAGAATAAAATTAACATATTTATCCCCTGAAGTCAAGTCATTTTTTCTGTTCTTATAAGCCCATTCCGTAGAGACGGCAAACCCCGGATAAACTGCAACATAAATCAGCGGCTTGGCTAATTTCAGGTAATGCAGAGTCTCCCCCCTTCTCGAGGCGATAGCGGTGCCTTTCCGGAGGAGAAAGGGCACATCTGAGCCAACTGAAGAAGCGATATTGAGCAATTCGAAGTCTGTTGTCTTCAGTTTCCACAAGCGGTTCAAGCCTCGCAGGGTGGCGGCGGCATCGGAGCTGCCTCCCCCCAGTCCGGCCCCCACCGGGATACGCTTATGTATTGTTATGCTAACCCCTTTTTTTACATTGTATTCTTTCTTCAATAGGGCGGTTGCCTTGTAGGCCAAGTTCTTCTCGCCATCGGGCACTCCCTCTATCCCAGAGCAGTGTACATCTATCTCTTTTGGTTTTTCAACTAAGGTAAGTGTGTCACATAAGTCCACAGTTTGCATTACCGAAAGAATATCATGGAATCCATCGACACGCCGGCCCAGTATCTTCAAACCAAGGTTTATCTTGGCATAGGCCTTTTCAGTCACAACGGTCATTTCTTTCACTCACTTTTTCTCAACAGCCCTTTTGGGGAGCCACCAGATTGTTGGCCTTCAGCAGGGCTTCGATAGACTCACCAGCGTCTGCCCACCAGCCCTCCAGGATCTCGTAAGTCATCTCCCCTGACTCAATGTAGGCGTTGTTGACATCGGTGATCTCCAACTCCCCCCTCGCCGAGGAGGGCAGAGTCCTGATGATGTCAAACACCCTGGAATCATACATATAGATTCCTATCACCGCAAAGGGGCTTTGGGGATGTCGAGGTTTTTCCTCGACGCGGACAATCCTGTCCCCTGTAATCTCCGGCACCCCATAGCTCTGTGGATTTTCTACCTCTTTTAACAGAATCTTAGCCCCGCTCTTCTGCCTCTGGAACCCGTTCACCGCCTCACGTATGCTTCCTTCAATGATGTTGTCTCCCAGGAAGACCACCACTTTGTCTTTCCCCACGAAGTGTTCTGCCAGACCCAAGGCTTCAGCAATTCCACCAGCCTTCTCCTGGTAGGTGTAGTTCAGGTCTTTAAGCCCGAACTGGGTTCCGTTGCCCAGGAGCCGGAGGAAATCACCGGCGCTTTCTCCACCGGTTACGATCATAATGTCGTTAATGCCAGCTTCAACTAAGCTCTGAATGGGGTAGTAGATCATCGGCCGGTCAAAGACGGGCAAGAGGTGCTTATTGGTTATCTTGGTGAGCGGGTACAGCCTGGAGCCTGTACCTCCGGCTAAAACTACGCCTTTCATAGCTGCTCCTGAGTTGTCTATCAAAATTAACGGTTATAGGTTGTATTCCAGCCCAAAGGAAAGTTCGTTCTCTTTTTCTTTCGAGTTCGAGATTAACCGGTATCCGGCCTTAAGGAATAAGGCCCGCAGAGGCTCGTAGGAGACCTCCAGTGCCCAGACCTGTTGCCTTTTCACCTGACCCGATAAGAATTCCTGAGAAGGGTTA
>DAOVPH010000068.1 GCA_030629295.1 Candidatus Latescibacterota bacterium
CCGCAAACTATTTTCATAAAATCAAGTTCGATCTCCCGTGCCAGCTCAGCGCGCCGAAAGAGGTTTAACTGTTTTCCAATCAGGGTCAGCAGGGCATTCAATATAGCTACCAGCAGGGCCGTTGACCCAGAAAGTCCGGCCTGCACGGGAATATCACTCCGGAAGCTCAGTTTGAACTTAAGCTTCTCTAATTCCAGAAATCCTATCACTGCCCTGGCGACATCAAACCGGTCGCCCTGGAGCCGGAGGTCTTCCTTCCCACTGATCACCAGTGTTTGTCCGCCGGTTTCAAAGACGAGCTGGTCGCATTCTTCGACCACCACTTCTGCCCGTTCGACCGTGGTGCAGGAGATGACGCTTCCCCCATACATATCGGAGGGGTTGCCAATAATCCCTGCCCGGCCCGGAGCTGAGCTCACAATCATTGATACTCCTTGGCAGTTACCTTGAGCTTCCTCCACAGCATCTCCAGCGCTGCCTGGGACATCCTCTCTTTATTCACCAGCCGGTCGTCGCCAAATTGTAACCTTTTTGAAACCGTCTCCTCCGTTGTAGAAAGACTGATGAATACCAAACCTACAGGCTTGGTGGGAGTTGCTCCGGTGGGGCCGGCAATCCCGGTGATAGAAAGACCAATGTCTGCGCCAGAAAGCTTTCTCACACCTGCGGCCATGGCCTCAGCAGTCTGGGCACTTACCGCCCCATACCGCCGGATCGTCTCTGCCGAGATACCCAGAAGCTGAATCTTCGACTCATTGCTGTAGGTCACTACACCCCGTTCAAAGTAGTCAGAGCTGCCGGGGATATTGGTGAGTCGGTGGGCAATTAAGCCGCCGGTACAGGACTCCGCCACGGCCAATTTTAGGGCCGACTCCCTCAGTTGCCGGCCGATTATCTCCTCTAAGGTCTCTTTTCCGGTGCCGTACACAAAATCTCCGGCCAATCTACGGATCTGTTGGGCAACGGCCTGAACCCTCTCCCCTGCCCTGCTGTCTCTAATCGTGATGCGGATGTCCACTCCGGAGTAACCTGGCAAAAAGGCAACAGAGGCCATTTCCTTGAGGCCCTTCAGTTTCTCAAAAAGGGAAGACTCACTTATACCGGTGGTGCGCAAGGTAAGACGGCATATCTCTTCTCCCCTGGCCAGTTCTTTCACCACCGGCAACACCCCTCCTGCTAACATCTGCCTCATCTCCTTGGGAACACCGGGGAGGAGAAAGATATGCTTGTTGCCTTGTTCGAGATGAAATCCGGGAGCGGTACCCGATCTGTTTTCTAATAACTTCACCCCCTCGGGCACCATAGCCTGCTCCACATTAATCTGGGGCATAATTATCCCTCGCTTCTGGAACCTTGTCCTCACCCGCTCCAGAATCTGTTCATCCAACACCAATCTCTTCTGGAATAATCTGGCAAACACCTTTTTGGTGACATCGTCGTGGGTAGGACCCAGACCACCGGTAACGATCACCAGGTCAACCCTGCCCAAAGCGGCCTCAAAAGCCTGACCGATATCCTCTCTCCTATCTCCCACTGAGGTAATCCACTCCACCTGAATTCCCAATTCTGTTAGCTTTTGGCCGATAAAGGCGGAATTCGTATCTACTGTATCTCCAGACAAAATCTCATTGCCGATAGTTACTACCTCTGCTTTCATTAAAAACTCTCCCTCTCATTTCAGCACGATCTCCCTTTGCCATTTTTTTCATCTTTTGGGGAAAATCTTTTCACAAAAAATAACGCTCAAACAGGCCAATGTCAAGGTAATTTTGCAGATAATCAGACTCGGTCTTCTCCTGGACAGACTGAGTTTCAAAAGAGCTTGCAATTGCCTGAAAGATATATTATAATTTATACTTTCAGGTTGTAACCACAATTCACTAAATCAAGGAGAGACTGATGAAAGTTCTGGTGACCGGTGGGGCGGGATTTATCGGGTCTCATATTGTCGATAAATTGGTTCGAGCAGGCTATGAGACAGTGGTGGTGGACAATCTCTCCACTGGCAGGCGTGAGAATCTAACCCCCGAAACCCAATTCTACCATATTGACATCAGAGACAATCGTTTAAAAGAGGTGTTTCGTGATGAGGCACCAGAATTTGTGATTCACCAGGCCGCCCAGCCCAGTGTACCTGTTTCGCTCAAAGATCCGCTGGAAGATGCCGGAATCAATATCCTGGGCACGCTGAATCTCTTGGAATGCTGCCGGTTACAAGGAGTGAGGAAAATAGTCTACGCTTCCTCCGCTGCTATCTACGGACATCCCACTGGCTTGCCTGTGACCGAAGAGCATCCTATCCAACCTCTTTCACCGTATGGAGTAAGTAAATATACGGTGGAACTCTATCTGCAGACCTACCATCTTACTTATGGTATAGAGTATGCCGTTCTGCGCTATGCCAATGTCTATGGACCTCGCCAGGATCCCTTCGGAGAGGCTGGGGTTGTCTGCATCTTCATTGATCGGTTGCTCAGAGGAGAACAGGCCGTTATCTACGGCGACGGCCTCCAGACTCGTGATTTCATTTACGCCGGAGATGTAGCCTCCGCCAACCTCTGCGCCATCAGAACAGAATCTGCCAGCTCAGATATCTTTAACATCAGCACTAATACCCAGACCACCATCAACCAACTGTTCGGACAGGTCCAACAGGCAACAAATAACAACTCTCCTATGATCCATCAGCGGGAAAGAGAAGGAGATATCAAGTTTTCTTGCTTAGATAACACTCGGGCCCAAAAACTTCTGAAGTGGTCTCCGCAAGTCTCACTGGAAGAGGGCTTTATAGAAACAGTGGGGTTCTTTAAACAGAGAATTATGGATGAATCTCATTAGTAAATGGCTTCCGGTTTATTTCTCTCTCGGTTTTGCTTTTCTGGGCTGCTCTCACCCCCTTCCCCAGGGAATGGGGTCTAACCACGAGATCGTGGTAATAGCCGACAGTCTGGAGAGACACCTGTTTGAAAAACAACTCCGGCACATCTTCGAGAAGCAGGTGCCAACGCCCCAGGTAGAGAGAGTTTTCAGCTTAGACTTTCAACAGCCGCAAGATTTTGACTTCTATCGCCAGTGGAAAAATCTGTTGTTGATCTCCTCGCTTGGGTCGGAAGGCGCAACTGCCGAACTGATGAAGTCTCTGCTTACCCCTAAGGCTCTGAAAAAAGTGGAAGAGGCTTCAACTTACATATTTATCAAAAAGGATGTGTGGGCAAAAGAGCAGGTGTTGATGGTATTGACCGCAAAAGACAACCAAGCACTGAAGAGAAAGCTGCAAGTGCGTGCCTCCGAGATATTTGAGCTGATGGAGAAGTGCCTTGACCAGAAGATCAAGGCCTGGCTTTATGCCAAGGGAGAGCAGCGGAAGACAGAGAAGCAACTACGGGAGAGATTCGGCTGGATGGTTCGGCTGCCTGCAGGATATAAGATAGAGAAACAGTCGGCCGACAGCAACTTCGTCTGGATCAGAAAGCGAAATCCCGACAGATGGCTCTTCGTTCACTGGGAAAACCTTCAGGAAGCAAGTGCAACCATAGAAAAGGAATATTGGGCAAAGAGGCGCGATCAGACCTGCCAGCTCTGCTATCAAGGAGACCAGGTGGTTCTGCCGCTAACTGAGGTAAACAGAGCCACCTTCGGGGAAAGGAAAGCGGTGAGATTAGAGGGGATCTGGGAGAACAGGGCGAAACTGGCAGGAGGGCCATTTCGCACCTGGTTTTTTGTGGATTCTCCTTCTGGCCGGGCATTTATGGTGGACATCGCCCTTTGCGCCCCGGCTTTCGACAAAGAACCGTATTTAAGACACCTGGAAATTATCGCCCGAACCTTCTCCACGCTGAAACCCAATCCCTCCAGATAAACATCTACCTGACCAGCACAATCTGAATATCCATCACATTCGTCCCGGTGGGACCGGTTATCAGCAAGTCATCAAGCGATTTGAAGAAGTGATAAGAGTCGTTCTGCCTAAGATAGTCAGGGGCAGAAAGTCCCTGCTTCTTTGCCCGATTGATTGTCTGACCATCAGCTATGGCTCCGGCAGCATCGGTAGGCCCATCGGTGCCGTCGGTGCCAGCACTTAGAATCACCACCTCCTGCAACCCATTAATCTTAATAGCTGCTGCCAAGGCCAGCTCCTGATTTCTGCCCCCCTTGCCCTTTCCTTTCACGGCAACTGTCGTTTCTCCTCCCCCGATAAAGCAAGCTGGAGAAGTAATAGGATTCCCGGAGGAAATGACCTCCTTGGCCAAAGCAGTGTAGACTTTAGCTACCTCCCGGGCCTCGCCTTCTATCTGGGTAGATAGCACCAGAGTGTTGTAACCAAGGGAAATTGTCTTAGCCCGGGCGGCCTCTGTGGCCAACCGGTTGTTACCCACAATCAGGTTCTGGCAGGAAGTAAATATCTTGTCCCCTGGCTTGGGTGTTTCTTCCACTTTTCCAGCAGCTCCGGCCCGAAGGCGGCGGATTACACTCGGAGGCAATGCATCCATGAAATCATAGCGTTCAATGATCCGGAGACAGTCGGTGAAGGTCGACGGATCGGCGACAGTGGGTCCAGAGGCAATCGTCACCAGTCTGTCTCCTACCACATCTGAGAGGATAAGCGTGACCAGCCGGGCCGGATGGGCGAGCTGACATAGTCGGCCGCCTTTGATCCTGGAAAGATGCTTTCTGACGACGTTTACCTCCTCTATGCTGGCTCCACACTGTAAGAGTCGTTGAGTAATTCCCTGTTTATCCCCTAAGCATATCCCAGCGGCCGGGTAAGGCATCAGGGCAGAACCGCCGCCAGAGAGAAGACACAGGACCAATGTCTCTCTGTCGGCCTCATTTAGAAGCTTCACTATCTTCTCTGTCCCCCCTATTCCCTTTTCATCCGGCAGAGGATGTCCGGCCTCGTTTACCTCAATCCTCTGCAAAGGGCAAGAGTGTCCGTATTTTGTATTTATCACTCCTCCGGTAATCCGATCGCCCAGGATTTGCTCAATCGCGTCCGCCATGGAAACTGAGGCTTTACCCGCTCCCACTACAAAGATTTTAGAGAAATTACTCAAGACATAGGCAGCCTGGCCGATGTGTAAAATCCCCTGGCGCAGCCGAACATTCTGGTGGATACACCGAGAAGGATCAGCCGCCTCTACAGAAGCCCGGAATATCTCTCTGGCCTCCTTACGCATTCTCTCTCTGTTCAAAAGCCGCTCCTGAACTATCTTACAATAATCTGTCATTGCGAGCGATAGCGAAGCAATCTCTAAGTACGTGGAATTCAGTGGGATTGCTTCGTCGCGGAGCCTGTGCTGAGCGATAGCGAAGTGCTCCTCGCAATGACAGGGAAATTTCCAACGTTATTTTTGAAACACCATATTAGCTCTGGATACCATAGAGATAGTCTGGTTGGGACATCGTTCCACACAGAGTCCACAGCCGTCGCATTTATCACTGTTAATTTGGTATTTATCCCCTACTTGTTCTACTGCGAAGTAGATGCAGATGTCACGGCAGAGGTCGCAGCCTACTCCACAGCCGCAGGCCAGACATCTTTTTGCCTCGGCTATGGCCTGGTCTTCGTTTAATACCCGAGGGACAGCTTTGGATTCCCTCTCTATTTGAGCATCGGAATTCCGCTGCCACACCACCCATCTGTCCACTACCCTCATCGGAGGCTCCGGCTGGAGGAAGGCTTCAGTTTGGCCTTTTAAATATCTGTCTATGGCTACGGCTGCCCTTCTGCCGCTGGCTATGGCCTCAGCCACGGTAGCAGGCCCCAAGACAGCATCGCCGCCGGCAAAAACCCCTTCCCTGCTGGTGCATCCCCTCGTATCCATTTTGATGGTACCCTGAGTAGTAATCTCTAATGAATCCATCATCAGATCGACTGACTGTCCTAAGGCGAGAATGACTGTGTCTGCCGCCAAATGGAACTCGGTCCCCTCCACCATCTGGGGACGGCGGCGACCGCTCTGGTCAGAGGAACCCAAATACAGATTGGTACACCTCAAGCCGACTACCTTATCCCCTTTGGTGACAATCTCCTTTGGCGCAACTAAGAAGAGGATTCTGACTCCCTCTGCTTCTGCTTCCTCGACTTCTCTGGAATCAGCCGGCATCTCATCCTTAGTGCGCCGATAGGCCAGGAAGACTTCTTTGGCACCCAACCTGATTGCTGCCCTGGCTGCATCTACGGCGGTGTTACCGCCGCCCACTGCCACTACCCTCTCCCCTACTCTAATGGTCTCTCCCAGATTGAGTCTACGCAGAAAATCCAGGCCATAACTCACTCCCTGAGCATCTTCCCCCGACACTCCTAAACGTTGGCTGCTCAATGCCCCTATCCCTAAGAAGACTGCATCGTAATTCGTGAGGTTATCCAAAGAGTTAATAGGTGTGTTTAACTTGATCCCCACACCCATTTCCTCTATTTCGGCAATCTCCTGGCGGACAAGCTCTCTGGGGAGCCGGAATTCAGGAATACCCAACGAGAGCATCCCTCCAGCCACAGGTTGAGCCTCAAAGATGATCACCTGGTGGCCTGCCCGGGCCAAATCGAAGGCGGCAGTGAGTCCAGCCGGACCTGAGCCAACCACCGCTACCTTCTTGCCCGACATCTCAGCAGCCTTTAGATACTCGAAGGTAAGTCCCCTGTTCTTTCCCCAGTTGAGGATAAACCTTTTGAGAGCCATAATTGAGACTGTTCTATCTAACAGGGTATGGGTGCATTCCTGTTCACAGAATCCGGGACAGATCAAACTGCAGATCCACTGCAGGGGACCTTTCGACTTAAGCTGTCGCCACGCCTGTTCAAGCTCTCCCTCGGCTATCCGGCGGACGAACGCCTGGACCGGTACAGCCACAGGACAAGCCACCTGACAAGGGGCAGTGGGCTCCGAATCTATTCTAACCTCCAATGTATGCTCCCGACGTATTTCTTCAGTAGTGAGGATACGGCTGCACACCTTGCCCCGGAACTCATCCAAACTCTGGTAACCTCTCTGACTCATATAATCTTCCAACCCTCGACAGAGCTCCTCGATAACTTTATATCCATTTAGTATCACTGCGGTGCAGACCTGAACCACCGTTGCCCCTCCCAACAGGTATTTGACCACATCCTCCCAGCTGGTCACCCCACCGGAGGCGGCGATATCCATTTGTACCTGAGGACGAATAGCGCTTATCCATCTAAGGGAATATTGGATGGCCCAGGGTCCTCCGTGTCCGGCATAGCCCCCGGGCATGGTGGGCAACTGGTTTTCGATGTCTATATCCAACGCGGTCATCCGATTGAAGATGGTCACTCCATTTGCCCCGATCTCCTCTAACCGCTTGGCGATGTGCAACGGATTTGTCAGCATCGAACTAAGCTTGGGGATAATCGGAAGAGAGACGTTTTTCCTGACCAATTGAACTACCTGGTAGATGCGATTCTCCACATCCTCGCCCCCGAAGGTGACAGAGCTGTGAGGGCAGGAGACATTGAGTTCCAAGGCATCGGCACCTGCCTCTTCCATCATCTTAGCGTAATTTACCCATCCTTGGTCGGTAACACAATTGATGCTGGGAATAATTTTAATCTCCAGTTCTGCCTTTGCCTTAGCCACCTCTTCGGCATAACGCTGCGGGTCCCACTCTGAGGCCTGCTCATAGGACATAAAGGTGAATGTCTTCTCCTTGCCCAGATTATGCTTCAGAATGCGAAACCGAGGCGTGGGGGCTATTCTGCATATCTCTTTTTCAAACAAAGACTTCATCACTACAGCACCGGCACCATACTCCTGAGCCTTCTGCATCCTCTCCACCGTCTCAGTGATTCCAGCAGAAGCAACAACTATTGGCGATCTTAGATCTAATCCCACATATTTAGTCTCTAAACGACTCATTTTTCCTCCTTCAACTGCAAAATAGAATATCTTTCAGGATTACTTCAATTTTTGATCTCGTATATTTCTTTTTCCTCTCCCTGAGCAAATTGTCTCATAGCTATGAAACTGGAAAATATCAATACAAAACCGATTAGAAAGGCAGCCCTTATCCCCAGCAAATGCATTAGTCCTACCCCTACAAAGGGAGCAACGATTCCTCTCAAGCCCATCAGCGTATAATCAACACCCCAGTAGTCCGCAACCTGTTCGTGTCTGGCAATTCTGGTTATGTAATTCACCCTGGCCAATTGGGTACCACCTGAACTCAGGCCCGAGAAAATGGTGGCTATAGCAGCAAACCAGATGTTGGAAGCAAAAAAGTA
>DAOVPH010000102.1 GCA_030629295.1 Candidatus Latescibacterota bacterium
AACTGGTGGACTGGTTACCAATCACCAATCATCCCTTGTATCTCTATGCTCACTGTATCTTTGTGGTGAGTTATCCTAATGATTTATGGATACTACTCTCAGCTGAATTCTTTTTGAATTAAAGCTGAGACCTTAGAGTTTGTTAATCCTGGAGAGAAATAGCCTCGTTAGGGCATTCGTCAACACAGGTACCGCAGTCGGTACACTTGTCTGGATCAACTTCAGCGATATCATCTACGGTGATGGCCTCCATCGGGCAGGTATCGGCACAGATACCGCAGCCTGTACAAAGGGTGTCATCAACTACTGCTGGCATTTCTCCTCCCTCCTTTCTTTTAAAGATTAAACTCCCTCATTCGTATTGTTTAGCTACTTTAATAAACGCCCTTACATTCTTTCTATGAGTGCCCCGACAGATTTCAGTGTACATCTCCGGGGCACCTTCCTCCACAGCCTGGACATATTTGGCCCGAATGCTTTCTGGGGTACCTTGCATCATGTCCTGGGAGGTCTTTAGATTAAAGCTAAACGGGATCTGCGGAATCTCCTCTATGATATCCTGTACCTGCAAATATTGATCACAGCCAGGGTCATAATGGGTTACCCCAAGTTCGGGCAGGAACTTGAGGTGCTCTCTCCTTAACAGCTCGGAATGAAGGCTTCTTCCCTCTAGCCCAAATTTTTCGTAAATCTGCTTCTGGTAAGGAAAGGCGAACTCCTGGTATTGATCAGGCGAAAGCATGCCAGAGAAATCGTCCGCTATGCCTGTGCTTCGAATCGGCTCTCCGGTGACTTTCTCTATTGTCCTGCGAATAAGAAAGGATGCCTCGGTGACCAACTGCAAAAGTTTGTGCATCTCTTTGGGATGTAAGGAGATGTCCACAAAGAAATCCTGACCTCGGACAATGACTGCCGTGGTTACGGGGCCTTCTGTGCCTCCGAGTCCCACAGGAATAGAATCTCCCGCCTGCTGTTTCATGAACTTATAAGTCTGGATTGCCTTGGCCATTAATCCTTCTTGAAGAGGATTCAAGATCTTCAATCGATAGATATCTTTGGCGCTGGTTATTACCGGGCCTTTTACCATCGGGACATTGTCCTCGGGGAAAATCACCTCCACCCCCAGTTGGGAGGCCTCTACATAAGAGGAATAGGTTGGCCCCACCCCTTTCTTCGGCAATCCATAAAGCTGATGAAAGATTTCGCTGGCCTGTAACTGTGTTTTCAGCATTAGTTCAGGGTTGCGGTAATACTCACCAAGTTTCACTCCCACATATTCGGTGGTAACCTCTGGGGGAATCCCAATCGACCAGGGGATATGCCGTCTGCCGCTCATTTGTTCTTCCTTAGGTTTCTTCATCAAAGACCATAAACTACATTCATGAAGAGATTTTGTCAAGATATTCTTTTCTAAAAGTTAGTTTCCTGACTATATTCTAAATAACCAGCAACTTAGAGTAAGCCGCTGGCCGTGCGATGAATCGCACGGTTCGGAAACAACCCGGTGGGGAGCCGAACCGCGGGACTCATGCCGCTGTTCCTATAGAGAATTTTAGATAAGGAAGTAGGTAGTCAATATTCTCCGAACTTCTGAGCTGCGTCAAACATTGCTTCGATGTTCTGGGGAGGGATCTTAGCCTGGATGTTGTGTACTTGGTTGAATACAAAACCTCCCCCAGAGGCGAAGTCCCCAACGTGGCACCTCACCTCCTCCCTGATTTCCTGTGGGGATCCGAAAGGAAGGACATGCTGAGTATCGCATCCGCCACCCCAGAATACGATATCGTTCCCAAACTCCCTCTTGAGCCTATCGCTTTCCATATCCTTGGCGCTGACCTGAACTGGATTCAGGATGTCCACCCCCATCTCGATGGAATCAGGGATGAACTGGTAAACTGAACCGCAGGTATGGAGGAATAGGTAGGCGCTCGTGTGGTCCTTTATGTACTGATACAGCCGCTTGTGGCGGGACTTCACCACCCGGCGATAGAGTTCTGGGGAAAGCTGAGGCCCATCCTGGAGCCCCAGGTCGTCCCCAACCTGGATGACCTGGACATAGCCCTCCGCAACGGGCAGAATTTGTTCCAGGCGCTGGATGTTGGCGTCCACAAGTCTGTCCAGGAGGGCGCCGGCGAACTTCGGGTCTGCAGCCAGATCCATCATGAAAACATCCCATCCCCGCAGTCCTTGGGCCCATTCGTAGATTCCACCGACATCGTTGAGCATCAGGGCGTAGTCAGTAGTCTCATAAAGTTGCTTGGCCTGCTGGGCCAAATCCGCTATTTCTCCCTTGCTCATCGGCCTATAGAAGGGATAGCGATCGAGATCGGAGATGCTGGTGGCGTCGGCCAGAGGGTGGTAGACCCCATCGAAATAGTATCCATCCGGGGGCATCTTGGAGGTGATGTGCCCTTCTTCGTCCCTGAGGACCCAGCAACCGTCGGGCAACTTTTCCGGATTGAAATCCTCTGGCATCTCGCAAGCAGTACCGTCCGGAAGCTGCCAGGGCTTCCAGGTCTTGGATAGTGAAGGGATTACAGGCAGAACATCCGCACTGATGCGTTCCAGAACCTCCCTCTCTACCAGGGCCAACTGCTGACCCAAGTCGTATATTTGGATATGGCCTCCTGGGATTTTCCAATAGCCTTTGAGTTGGTTATAGGCCATAGCCATAATACCTGTAGAGCGCATTCCTCCCAAATCTACCGGTACCCGGTCTGGTTCTTTGTGCTGTAGTGATAAAAGTATCCGTTCTCTGGAAGTCATTTTTTACACCTCCTTTTAGCTGCTCTTTATCCCTAACAGGAAGAGCAGTTTGTCCTTATGGGGCTGTTCTACAGAGATCCGCTCAAATCCGGCGGTTTCCATTATAGTTTCCAGTTGTGAGCGGGTGTAAAATTTTTCTCCCCAGAGGGTTTCACCCTCATGTCCTTTTAAGAAATCCACGATCAGCAGCTTTCCTCCGGGTTTGAGGACCAGCCAGACCTGCTGCAGTGATTTAATGGGGCCGTCCAACTTCAGGTCTGGTTTGCCTATTTCGTGGCATACATAGACGCACACTGCAGCTCCGAAGTGATCTTCCTGTTCAAGATCGGACAAGAGGCGAGCGTCTGCTTTACAGCAAGATACCAGATGGGTCACACCCGCCTCACTTGCTGTCCGGTAGGCCTCAGCGAATCCTTCCTGGGAAATATCCACCCCTATAACCTGCTTCCCCGTCTTCCGGGCTAAGAAATTCACCAAGTTACCGGAGCCACAGCCGACATCCAGAATAGGTTCACAGTTGCCGATCTTCTGAAAAATGCGCTCGTAAGCCTCAGAGTCTTCCATATTTCTATCTGTTCCAAAATTGAGGTGTCCCCTCTATATCTTCAGAGCACACACTTCCGTATACATAACGGTAGTGATGAATCCCGATGTAAATGGGTTTGATTCTCACAATTCCTCTCTTTAAGTTTTCCATCTCAATCCTCATGGTTTTAAGCCGTTACAACTTCAAAGTCCATTAGGGTAGATAGTTTTTCTATCTTACTGACATAATCTCCATACACCATCGCCAGATGGTGACCAAAGTCAGCCTGTTGATGGATTATTTCTCTTGCGTCGCTGACTTCAATGTCCACTATGGGACTACAAGCCCTTTCGTTAAAGCGGCAGGAAACTGTCCTTCCCTTTACCACCAAGATCTTCGTAGCCGAGGGATTGAACCTGGCTAAGGTAACCTCCTTTTCTTCGTTCTTGGCCAGGTCTATCTGCACCTTCGTCCCCCAACCCCCAGCAGTAAAATGCCAGAGCTCGTAAGGGAGGTCAGGTTTGTCAAAACCGTTCATTTTCAATCCCGGTACGCTGTGGTTCAACCGAATGATGTTTTCATCTTCCATCCACGGGTTTCCCATAAAGGGCGCTTTTCTGGAAACGTACATCAGAACCGTCATAGCCATCAGAGCACTTATGTCTCCTTCACATGCTGAGGGGTATCCTTCATCCTTCAGAAAGGTGTGGGTTAGACAGGGAACAACCTTGAATTTCTCTGGAAGTCTGGTGCTGCAGAGTTCAAAGCAAGGTGTGGTATGCGCATTGCAATCGTATTTCTCCATCAAGTTTCTCGTGGCCAGGTAGAACCGGACATCGTTGGCTACATAATCCCTGTTGAGGTTGAGTTTCTGAGCATCGTTTATTAGCTTCTCGGCTAATTCCGCGGTCTTTCCCTGATCTATCTTTTCCATTTCGTCGAAGAAACTGGCGATGGAGATCCGCTGACAATCTGTTCCAAATCTGGCTTTGAGGTCCTCCAAATTCCAGATGCTGCTGACCACACCCCAGGTTATCAACTTTCCCCCGGTAACCGCCAATATCTTTGTCTGCCCAATGGCTTTCCTGACCTGCATTAGGGAGATGAGTTCGTTCAATTCGCCATAATCTATGGGCGCATAGCCTTCCACACCTCTGCTTCTCAAGTAGGCGGCGATGTCTACATTTGTTATGCCTCGCCCCATCATAGCGGCTGGTTTCTTATAGCGCTCAATCCCAGGCACCCGATACGAGAGCAAGAATAGATCAACATTCTGGAGGTCGGGCTCCAATTTCTTGAATTCTTTCTCACTCACCACAAAATCCTCGCCATATTCGATATATACTGGCTCTAAAAGCCTGGCGTCTGTGGAGAGAGTTCTCCTTGAATCTTCCTGGAATTTCTGGAAAGCCTTTTTGGCTCCAGCCCTCTCTGCTTCAGGGGTTAACTCATCTCTGGTGCCCGTTCTGCATGGCCCCTCCCACGCATCGCTGTGAACCAACTGACCGAAGACGGGCTTGACTCCTACCTTTACATCCAGTGCTGACTTCATCTTCCTTTCCTCCGTTTAATTTTTTATATTCCGCACCTTGAAAGGTTTCCCTTTCCCTCAGGTTTTCCTCTATTCCCCTGAGCACTTTCTGTTTGTCCGAAATCCACAGAGGTGCTACTAACCACTCTTTAGGGCAATCGGCTGAGATCCTCTGAATGACCGTATTAGGAGACAGATATTCCAGAAACTTGGCAGCGAGGTCAACATACTTCTCCAGCTCCATCGGCTGATAGCCTCCCTTGAGAAAGAGCGCCTCCAATTCAGTTCCCTTTATCACATGTAAAGGGTGGATTTTGATCCCATCCAGATTCAGTCTTCCCATTTCTTTGGCTGTCTCCATAATCATCTCGTTTGTTTCCCTTTCGCCCCATCTGTAGGGTAGGCCGACTATCACGTGGGCGCATATCTTTATATTTCCCTTTTTGCGTGTCAGCTCCACCGCCCTCAGAAAATCGTCATAGTAATGGCCACGGTTAATAAAATCCAAGGTCTCCTTATGGATGCTTTGCAGTCCATATTCCATCCATACCTCATAATGGCCGGCATAGGAACTGACCAGATCTAATACTCCCTCATCCACACAGTCGGGACGGGTAGCTATTGATATGCCCACCATCTCAGGGTATTTTTTGATCAGATCGTATTTTGCCTTTAGAACTGGCAGGGGCGCATAGGTGTTGGTATAAGCCTGAAAATAGACTATAAAACGCTCTGCCCTAAATCTTTTCCTTCCCACTTTTAGTCCCTCTTCTATCTGTGTTTCTAATGAGCGGGATGGTAGACGAGTGTTGAAGCTGAAGCCTCTGTTGTCACAAAAGATGCACCCTCCGGTACTGATTTTTCCATCTTTGTTGGGACAGGAGAAACCTGCATCCACGCTTACCTTATGAACCCTGGTTCCGAATTTCTGCTTCAAGTACTCAGAAAATTTATAATAACACATAAGGCTATCTTCCTCTTATTAGAAGATGCAATTTGTAACTCCTGTAATATCAACCTGCCACAAAGTAAGTGCCAAATACGGGATTTATCGCTTCTGACTTCTCCAACAGTGACCTGTCAATGGGAAAGACAAGCTTGTCGCCTTTATTAGGTTTTTTTATCGTCTGCAT
>DAOVPH010000198.1 GCA_030629295.1 Candidatus Latescibacterota bacterium
CTCTGCCTTGCGCCTGATGGCCAGTACAGAGCCCAGCACCTCCAGGCAGCCATAATTGCCACAAGTGCATAGAGGACCCTGTTCGTCAACTGTGATGTGGCCCAGTTCACCAGCGCTTCCCCCTGCCCCTCGATAGAGTTCCCCATTCAAGAATATCCCTAACGCAATCCCCTCGGAAACATCCAGATAGAGAAAATCGTCTACCCCCTTGGCTTTTCCAAACCATCTTTCTGCCAGCGTCAATGCCATCGTGTCATTCTCTATGTAGACCGGCAGATTAAATTGACGCTCTATGGTCTCTTTGAGAGGAATCTCCCTCCACCAAGGGTGATAGGCACAAAAAGTTAAGATCCCCTTTTCCCGGTCTACAAAACCTGGTACTGTGATACCCAGCCCTAAGGTCTTGTCTCTGCCGACGGGAATGGCATCAATGGCGTATTTGGCCATAGTTGAGATTTTTTGGATAAGCCCTTTTCTTCCTCCAAAGCTATTATTTTCAGACGGTGCTTTGGCTACTATCTTGCCCCCCAGATCCAGTACTGATGCGGTGACAAACGACTTCCCCACAGACAGTCCAATTGCATATCTGGCCTTGTTGTTCAACTTCAACAACAGGGGTTTTCGTCCTCCAGCCGACTTTCCAAACCCTCGTTCTACAACCAATCCCTCCTTTAAGAGAGAATCCACTACTGCAGCCACTCTGGCTGGTCGAAGCCCGGTGGCTCTGACAATCTGGGACCGAGAGATGGGCTCTCCTCTGATAAGGCTCAGAATGTGACGTCTGTCAGCCTCTCGCAGGAAGACACGCCTGGAACCCGATGTATAAATGTCACTGTTCATACTTAATCTTGCTGTGCGAATTACTATCTAATAGTTATAAAGTAGGCCCAAAACAGAGTTGATTCTCCTTATTTAGCTACGAATAGTAACAAAGTCCATCTTTAAAATACACATTTGCCGCTTCATTGTCAATGCCCTTTTTTCAAAAAAGATTTTTTTTGAATTTTTTTCGAAAAGTTGCAGACGCACACAGGTGCCTTTTTTCTCTTGACTTTTGGATAGAAATGTGCTATCTATTTGCAGTTTGCAGTGTCTGTTATCTTTGAAGAAACTATTTATCCAGATATTATTGGGAGCTTGAAATAGATTACATGTCATTGCGAGCGTAGCGAAGCAATCCCACACTGAGTATGGGTTGAGACCACGAGATTGCTTCGTCGCTATGCTCCTCGCAATGACACTTGAAATGCCAACGTGCAAACTATAATGTGCCCTGAGTAGTAATGTTAAGTCGCCAAGTCACCTGACCATGCGTACGGCAGATAATGACACCATTGTTGCGGTCTCCACTCCCATGGGAGTGGGAGGAATAGGGATAGTTCGCTTAAGCGGCCCTCGATCTGTCGAGATCGTTGACTCCCTGTTCAGGGGCAAAAGGCAAATCAGCCAGCTTCCCACCTATCGGCTCACCTACGGAAGGATAGTAGCGGATGGCAGGCAGGTGGATGAGGTCTTGGTCTCGGTGATGCGGGCTCCTCACTCTTACACCACCGAGGATGTGGTGGAGATAAACTGTCACGGCGGATTGGTCGCCACCCAGACAGTGTTAGAGGCCGTCCTGAGAAAGGGCGCCAGACTGGCTGACCCGGGAGAGTTCACCCAGAGAGCCTTCCTGGGAGGACGAATCGACCTGACCCAGGCCGAAGCGGTCTCTGATCTCATCAGGGCTAAGACGCAACTTGGCCACACCGTTGCCCTTTCTCAGCTAAAAGGACAGCTCTCACAGACTCTTACCAGCATCAAAAAAAATCTCACCAAATGTCTCTCTCTGATAGAGGTTAGTTTAGACTTCTCTGAAGAAGATATCGATTTTATAAACGCAGAAGACCTTACAGAAAGACTCTCTGGGGACGTTAGCCGGTTAGAGGCACTGCTGAGTTCCTTTGAGCAGGGCAGAATAGTGAGGGAGGGAGTCAAGGTAGCCATAGTAGGAAGGCCCAATGTGGGCAAATCCAGCCTGCTTAACCTGTTGTTGGGCGAGGAAAGGGCCATCGTCACCCCAGTGCCTGGCACTACCAGAGACTCGATCGAGGAATGGATCCAAGTAGAAGGCATCCCCTTCAATATAGTGGATACCGCCGGAGTGAGAGAAAGCAACGATATTATCGAGTTAGAAGGCAGAAAACGAACCCAGTTCCATATCGAAGACGCAGACCTGTTGGTGGTGATGTTGGATGCCTCGGAATCCCTGAAGCATGGGGACAAACTGCTGGCCCAGATGCTGAACGGGAAAAAGTTTCTGGTGGTGCTGAACAAATGCGACTTAGAGAAGGTGCTTTCTGCAGAACAAGCTGCTGAAATCTACGACTATGCCCCGCTGGTGGAGATGTCAGCCTTGAAAGGCTGGGGAGTGGAAGAATTCAACAGGGAATTGATCGCCTTAGTGACAAAAGGGGCAGGAACCTTCCGCGAAAGGGCAGTTATAACTAACCAGAGACACAAGGACTGCTTGCAGAAGGCAAGGGGTACACTTGAACAGGCCTGTGAAGCCTTGAGCTCTGGACTCTCGTTTGAATGTGCGGCCCTGGACATCAGAGAAGCCTTGGAAGCATTAAAAGAGCTTATGGGAGAGGTCACCTCTGAGGATATTCTGAAAGAGATATTCAGCACCTTCTGTATTGGGAAATGAACAGGGAATTGCAGTGGTCCACCAACGTGAAGATGATGGTTGTGATTCTGAGCTGCAGCCCTTCACTTCATTCAGGATAAACTCCGCGGAGGCGAAGAATCTCGCCCAATGAATAAACCATGAGATTCTTCGGCCGAATGGGCCTCAGAATGACAAGCCGTCAGAATCAGTGTGGTGGGCCACTAAGTGGCGTAATTTTATGGGATACTACAGAGATTACGACATAATTGTGATAGGAGCTGGCCATGGCGGCTGTGAGGCCGGTTTGGCTTCGGCCCGAATGGGTTGTGCCACGCTTCTGCTTACAATGAACATCGATACCGTGGCCCAGATGTCGTGTAATCCTGCCATTGGCGGGCTGGCAAAAGGCCACCTGGTGCGTGAGATAGACGCCCTGGGGGGAGAGATGGCCCGGGTAACCGACGTCACCGCGCTCCAGTTTAAGATGCTCAACCGCTC
>DAOVPH010000001.1 GCA_030629295.1 Candidatus Latescibacterota bacterium
CCTGGGGGATATTGGGATTCATTTTCCCCCCTCGGATCCAAAGTTCAAGGACATCTCCAGTCTTCTGCTTCTGGAACAAGTGGTGGATTTGTTGCGGGAGAGATCTGCTAAGGTGGTGAATATAGATTCTACCATCATTGCCGAAAGGCCTGCGCTTGGCCCGTATCTTCCTCTGATGGTTCACAATCTGGTTCGTGTCCTGCAAATTGGGCCTGAGTGGATATCCATTAAGGTTACCACCGCCGAGGGATTGGGAGCCTTGGGAAGAGAGGAGGGAATTGCTGCTGGGGCAGTGGCTTTGGTGGAGCAACAGGAGCGGTAGAATTGAAAATAGTCGTGCTTATGGGCGGTGATTCCGCCGAAAGAGGAATATCCATAAGTTCTGGAACAACAATCGGGAGAGCGTTAAGAGCAGCCGGTCACCAGGTGGGTTTGATCGATACAGCCTTCAAAGATACGCAGGTTTTGTCGAACACTCTCAATTCAGCGGAAGAGCAAGACCTGCTTTTTTACTCCGGCCAGGTGCTGGATGTTGTCCGAATGCCTGTGGTAGCGGAGGCAGATGTAGTGTTTTTGGCCTTTCACGGGGGTGCTGGAGAAAATGGGGGTATCCAGAGCCTGTTGCAGATAGCAGGAATCACTTACACCGGGTCAGGGCCGCTGGCAAGCGCACTGGCTATGAATAAGCATGTTTCCAAGATGATGTTCCGTCAAGCGGGGGTGGAAACCGCTTCCTGGATTGTTCTCTCTGATGAAGGTTTGGGGCAGCTTTCGAGCATTGCCGAAAGAGTTGAGAGTGAGCTGGGACTCCCCTGGGTAGTCAAACCTAATGCCCAGGGTTCAACCATAGGGTTGACTGTTGTGGAGCGTCGGGAACAATTAGCCCCAGCTCTGAAATTGGCCAAAGAGTACGATCAAGAGGTAATAATCGAGAAATATATCCCCGGCAGAGATTTAACAGTGGCCATTTTGGACAGGGAGCCTCTGCCAGTGATCGAGATCATCCCCAAGCATAAGGTTTACGATTACACCTGTAAGTATACCCAGGGAATGAGCCAATATGTTGTCCCCGCGGAGATCTCCCCCGCGCTGCAGAGGAAAATCAGCTCCCAGGCCTTGAGGGCCTATCGGCTGCTTTATTGCAAAGGATATGGGAGGGTGGATTTTCGCCTCAGTGCCGAGGGGGAGTTGTTTTGCCTGGAGGTAAACACGCTGCCAGGAATGACCCAAACCAGTCTGGTTCCCAAAGCGGCCCAAGCCGCCGGAATCGGGTTTCCCGAATTGGTAGATAGGATAGTTAAGCTGGCCATTCAAAGAACGGGCAGTGTCCCGTGACCGTTGAGCGCCTTGTCGGTCTGCTGCAGCACGAGCCGAAGTTTCCAAGCTTCGCAGTGTCTCTTGATCGAGCTTTGGAAAGCTCGGCTACGAAGCTCAATCTGTTCTGGTAAAGGATTCGGGTTACCAATCGTCAATCGCCAATCATCAATTACCACGGGAAGTGTCCCAATGCTTCAACTCTACAATACTTTAACCAGAAGAAAAGAGGCATTCAAGCCCATCGAAGAGGGCAGAGTGGGGATTTATGTCTGTGGCCCTACTGTTTATGACCATGCCCATCTTGGCCACGCTAAAAGCTATGTCAACTTCGATGTGATTGTCCGGTATCTGCGTTACTTAGGTTACCGGGTTCGCTATATTCAGAATATCACCGATGTGGGACATCTATTGGACAGCGGTGAGGACAGGGTTCTGAAAGGGGCGGCCAGGGAGCAGGTGGAACCTATGGAGCTGGTGGAGAAGTACACCCGGAGTTACTTTGAGGATATGGATGCCCTTAATGTGGACCGCCCTGATATCTCTCCCCATGCCAGTGCTCATATTCCCGAGCAGATTGAGCTGATTCAGAGATTAGTTTATAAGGATTATGCTTATGAAGTCAATGGTTCGGTATACTATTCGGTGGAGAAGTTTCTTGAGTATGGAAAGCTTTCCGGCCGACGGATTGAAGAATTAAGAGAAGGTACAAGGATAGAGTCCAATCCAGAGAAGCGGCACCCGGCTGATTTCGCCCTCTGGAAGCGGGCTCAGCCTGGACATATCATGCGCTGGACCAGTCCCTGGGGATGGGGTTATCCTGGCTGGCATATTGAATGCTCTGCTATGGCTATGAAGTATTTGGGAGAGAGTTTTGATATCCATGGGGGTGGGGTGGAGAATATATTTCCTCACCATGAGTGCGAAATCGCTCAAAGTGAAGCAGCCACGGGAAAGCCCTTCGCAAAATATTGGTTACACAATGGGATGGTGATGATAGGCGACAGCGAAATGCACAAATCCTTGGGGAATTTCGTCAGTCTCAAGGATTTGTTTAAGACCTATCCTCCTATAGCCTTGCGATTTTTTATTCTCAGCAGCCATTACCGCAGCCCTTTGGATTTCAGTGATGAAGCCATTTCCTCTGCTGCCAAAGGATTGGAGAGACTACAAAATGCACTGTTTAACATTGTCATAGCTTCGGAGGCAACAGAGGCGGATGTGGCAATAGACGAGAATAAATCGCTGGATCAAGAGAAGCAGTTGTTAGTGGAGGTAGATACCGCCGAACGAAAATTTCAACAGGCGATGGATGACGACTTCAATACTGCTCTGGCTCTTAGCCAGTTATTTGATCTGACCAAGCAGGCAAATGTGGCTGCCCAGATGGAACCATCCGTTTCCCAGCAGACACTGTTAAAAAAGGCAAAGGAGAAAATAGAGAAGATCGCTGGAGTGCTGGGTTTGCAGTTAGAAACTGGGGAGATGGATAGATCAGAAGACCGTACAGATGAATTAGTGAGCCTGTTGGTGAAATTGAGAGAAGAATTGCGCCGCGATAGGCAATGGGGATTAGCCGACAAGATTCGGGATGGTCTGAACAGACTGGCGATTGCAGTGGAGGACCGTCCTGGTGGTGTGGTGTGGAGGTGGACAGGGAGCAAAAAAAATTCGTAGATTTTTTAATTTTTTCCTTGACAAATAGAGAATGGATATTTATATTAGGAGTTTGCGAATTTCGCCGATGTAGCTCAGTTGGCCAGAGCGGCTCACTTGTAATGAGCAAGTCGGGGGTTCGAGTCCCTCCATCGGCTCTGCGGAGGGGTTCCCGAGTGGCCAAAGGGGGCAGACTGTAAATCTGTTGGCGACGCCTTCGGAGGTTCGAATCCTCCCCCCTCCACTATTCTGGAGGGCCCGCAGTTTCCAAATTTGCTCAGTAGTTATCCATGTGAAGAGATTCTGTGAAAAATCGAATCTCGCAGGGCATCTTATCGCAATCAACCGAATTCGAATCAGACCGTAGAGGCATGAACCGGCCTCAATGTAGAGACGACCCGCCGGGTCGTCTCTGCGATATATTCTCTTCGCCATTCAATAGCCCATTTTTCGACAGAATCTGAAGAAGCGGTAAATAAACTTGTGGGAGAGGCGGGAGTAGCTCAGTTGGTAGAGCATCAGCCTTCCAAGCTGAGGGTCGCGGGTTCGAACCCCGTTTCCCGCTCCAGCGCCCATGTAGCTCAGGCGGTAGAGCGCGTCCTTGGTAAGGACGAGGTCACCGGTCCGAATCCGGTCATGGGCTCCAAACTAAATGTAGCAGTCAAATTTTGCAAAATCTCTAATGGTCGGAGTCCTCAGTTCAAGAGAACATTTCAAACGGGGATTCCTGCTTGAAATCAATTAAAGAACAGAGATATCAGTCAAAAAAGGAGGGAGTGACCCAAAATGGCTAAAGAGAAGTTTGAACGGACCAAACCCCATGTTAATATTGGGACGATAGGCCATGTAGATCATGGTAAGACCACCTTAACTTCGGCGATATCGTTGGTGCTGTCCAAAAAAGGAGGGGCTGATTATATAGCCTACGATCAGATAGACAAAGCACCAGAGGAGAAGGCGAGAGGGCTTACTATTCAGCTTTTCCATGGAGAGTATGAGACTGAAAATAGGCATTATGCCCATATCGACTGTCCTGGCCACCGGGATTACATAAAGAACATGATCACTGGGGCCGCTCAGATGGATGGGGCCATTTTGGTGGTTTCGGCCGCCGACGGACCTATGCCACAAACCAGGGAACACATATTGTTAGCCCGGCAGGTGGCAGTGCCGGCTATCGTGGTTTTCCTGAACAAGACCGACCAGGTAGATGACCCAGAGTTATTAGACCTGGTGGAGTTGGAAGTCAGGGAACTGCTCAGTGAGTACGAATTCCCAGGTGACGAGGTGCCAGTGCTGAAAGGCTCAGCTACTGAAATCCTGGCCTGTGGGTGTGGCAAGGAAGACTGTCCGAAGTGCAGGGTAATCCATGAACTAATGGAGGCTGTGGATACCTACATACCCACCCCCGTGCGGGATGTAGATAAACCATTCCTTATGCCTGTAGAGGATGTGTTCAGTATTACAGGCAGAGGGACCGTTGGAACCGGCAGGGTCGAGAGAGGAAGAATAAAAGTTGGGGATGATGTGGAAGTAGTTGGGGTTAAACCGACCAGGAAGACAGTCGTCACCGGAGTGGAGATGTTCCGTAAGCTGTTGGATGAGGCTCAGGCCGGCGATAATGTGGGTTTATTGTTGCGGGGAGTAGAGAAAGACGAACTAGAGCGAGGGATGGTAGTAGCCAAACCGGGCAGCATCACCCCACACAAGAGATTCAAAGCGGAGGTTTACGTGCTGACCAAAGAGGAAGGTGGACGACATACCCCCTTCTTCAACGGCTATCGCCCTCAGTTTTACTTCCGAACTACCGATGTGACCGGAGAGGTCCGTCTGCCCGAAGGAGTGGAGATGGTTATGCCTGGTGACCATGTGAAGATGGATGTGACCCTGATTACATCGATAGCAATGGAAAAAGAGCTTAGATTCGCCATACGAGAGGGAGGTAGTACTGTCGGAGCTGGTGTTGTCGGTGAGGTGATAGAGTAAATGAGAGAGTTGGCAACCTTGGCCTGCGGAGAATGTAAAAGACGAAATTATACCACCACTAAAAACCGTCAACTTCATCCTGACAGGATTCAGCAGAAGAAATATTGCCCTTCTTGTAGAAAACACACCTTACATAAAGAGACCAGGTAAAATGCACAGGCCTGTAGCTCTAACGGATAGAGCATCGGACTCCAAATCCGAGGGTTGGGGGTTCGAATCCCTCCAGGCCTGCCATTTTTATCTAAGGATATAGAAATGTTAAAAAAAACCATTACCTTCCTAAAAGAGGTAAGATTAGAAATGGGGAAGGTGAATTGGCCTACAAAGGATGAACTGTTCGCCTCAACTTGGGTAGTACTGCTCTTTTCTGTGATAGTTGCCCTGGGAGTTTGGGCATTTGATTTATTTTTCTCGAGAGTTCTGAGAATCATATTAGGATAGGTGAGATACCGAATGGCAAAGTACTGGTACGTAGTCCACACTTTTTCCGGACACGAAAACAAGGTTAAGAAATATTTAGACAATTTGGTGGATAGCTCCGGGCTAAAAGATAAAGTTAGCAGAGTCATTGTGCCCACTGAAAAAATCGCCAGGATGAAAGATGGCAAAAGGGTTATTGCAGAGAAACGATTTCTCCCCAGTTATGTGCTGGTGGAGATGGAGATGGACAAAGAAACCTGGTATGTGGTAAGAAATACTCCTGGAGTGACCGGTTTTGTAGGAGCAGGTAAGAGGCCGCAGCCATTGAGGGAACAGGAGATCAAGCGCATATTTCAACGGTTGGATGAGGGTAAAGGAGAACATCCTCAAGCCATCAGCTTAAAGCCAACAGACTCTGTTAAGGTGATAGATGGGCCATTCGAGGATCTCTATGGTGTAGTGGAGGAAATCAATCCCGAAAGAAGGAAAGTCAAAGTAATGGTGAGTATTTTTAGCAGATCGACACCGGTCGAATTAGATGTCTTACAGGTAGAGAAAGTCCAGGTGAAGAAATAGGTTTTTGCTGGTAACAGTTTAGCCACAAAGACACTAAGACACTAAGACACCAAGATTAAATAAATCTTTCGATTCCATTTTACTGGTATTTCCTTTGTGTCTTTGTGCCTTAGTGGCTAAATACTTATTTTTGCTGTTCTATTTTGGTAAAGGAATATCGATATGGCAAAGAGAGAGATTGGCAAGATAAAACTACATATATCAGCTGGCAGTGCCAACCCTGCGCCGCCGGTTGGGCCGGCGCTGGGGCAATATGGTGTGAATATTATGGAGTTTTGCAAGCAGTTCAACACCAAGACCCAATCTCAGAGCGGATTTGTTATACCTGTGGTAATAACTGTTTATGCAGATCGTAGTTTCTCCTTTATCACCAAAACCCCTCCAGCCTCAGAGCTGTTGAAGAAAGCTGCCGGCTTAGAAAAAGGCTCTGGTGAGCCCAATCGAAATAAAGTTGCAAAACTCAAGGCCGAAGAGATAAAGAAAGTGGCCGAGACAAAAATGGTCGATCTTAATGCCTCCGATATTAACTCAGCAATGCGAATAATTATGGGAACTGCCCGGAGCATGGGGATTGAAGTGGAAGGTTGAGTAGTTATGAAAAGAAGTAAAAGATATAACCAGGGCATAGCTGCTTTTGATAGGATGGCCTATTATGAGCCGATGAAAGCTATTGAGTTCTTAGAGCAGTTGCCTAAAGCTAAATTCGACGAGACGGTAGAGGTAGCCTTCAACCTTGGAGTTGACCCCAGGCATGCTGACCAGATGGTTCGGGGAACAGTGGTGCTGCCCCAAGGCACTGGCAGAAAGATTACGGTCCTGGTGTTTGCTAAGGGAGAAACTGAGAAACAGGCTAAGGAAGCAGGGGCAGATTATGTGGGAGCCGATGAATATATTCAAAAAATCTCTGAGCAGGGGTGGATCGAGTTCGATGTAGCCATAGCTACCCCGGATATGATGAGTAAGGTAGGGAGATTGGGAAAAATCCTTGGCCCTCGAGGCCTGATGCCAAATCCCAAAAGCGGTACAGTCACTTTCGATGTTGCCAAGGCGGTAAAAGAGGCCAAGGCGGGAAGAATCGAGTTCAGAGTGGACAAAACCGGTAACTTACATGCTTCTATCGGGAAAATATCCTTTACCCCCAAACAACTCCTGGAAAACTTACATGCTCTTCTGGATGCTGTGGTGCGTGCAAGACCTTCGGCCGTTAAGGGGCAATATATTAAATCTATAACTTTATCCACCACTATGGGCCCAGGAATCAGCTTAGACAAACAGGCGGCACTGGGTATGTTAAAGTAGGACTTCATAATGACAAGAGAAGAGAAGCAAAAAGAGGTTGCTTACTTATCGAAGCTGTTCTCCTCTTTTAAGGGAATATATCTGACTGACTTCACTGGTTTAAATGTAGAGTTACTCACCAGTTTAAGGCGCAAGCTCAGGGACTGTTCTATTTCATACCGGGTAGTTAAGAACACCTTGGCGGCTCAGGCGGCTAAACAAGCAGGTCTGGATGAATTGATGGAGTTCATAGAAGGCCCTACGGCGTTAGCTTACACCGATGGTGACCCAGTGATGCCGGCAAAGGTTATCTCTGAATTTCTGGAAGAGGGGCAGCGTCCTCGTCTCAGGGGTGCCTCAATAGAGGGTCAACTATATACTGCAGAACAAGTGGCCACACTCGCTACCCTACCCTCTAAGGAGGAGTTGCTGAGTGAGATTCTCTGGGGAATTAGTTCACCTATTTGTGGTTTAGTAACGTCTCTTCAGTCGATTTTACGAACCTTGGTAACTACCCTTGATGCAATAGCTAAGCAGAGAGAACAAGAGACTTAAATCTTGGATATTTTAAAAGTAATTTAAAGGAGGAAAACAATGCCAGTAAAAAAGGGAACTAATGTGAAGACGATTGTAGACTCGATAAGCAATCTGACAGTCCTGGAGCTTGCGGAGTTAGTTGACGTGTTGCGGGAGAAATTTGGAGTCCAAGCAGTTGCCCCGGTGACGCAAACAGCAGCCCCTACCGCTGAGGCAGCAGAAGCTGCCCCTAAGGCGGAAGAGAAAACCGAATTCGATGTAATCTTGACCGGGATTGGGGACAAGAAGATTCAAGTGATTAAAGTGGCGAGAGCACTTACTTCTCTTGGATTGAAGGAAGCAAAGGCCCTGGTAGATTCTGCCCCTAAGCCATTAAAAGAAGCGGTATCTGAGGCAGAAGCTGAAGAGGCGAAGGCAAAGCTGGAGGAAGTAGGGGCAACAGTAGAAATTAAATGAGGAGTGTGAGAGTCTTGAGCAAAGCAGGTTTTGTTCAACGTTATTATTACGGGAAGCTGCCCACGGTTATTGATATACCAGATCTGCTTGAGGTCCAGATTAATTCCTTTCGAGATTTTCTTCAGGCGGATGCTCCACCAGAGAAAAGGGCTCGACAGGGTATACAGGCTGTTTTTATGGATATTTTCCCTATTACCGATGTGCATAATCTTTTTTCTCTGGAATTTTTGGGATATTCTATAGGCAAACCAAAATATAATATATTTGAATGCCAGGAGAGAAATCTGACCTATGCGGCTCCCTTAAAGGCCAGACTCAGATTAGACATCAGAGAACGGGGGCAGATGCAGTTTAAGGAGGGGATCGAACAGACCGTTTTCTTAGGAGAACTGCCTCTGATGACGGATAAGGGTAGCTTCGTCATAAACGGCGCTGAGAGGGTTATCGTTGCTCAGCTTCATCGCTCCCCGGGGGTGTTCTTTGACGAAATCACCCACCCCAGCGGCAGAAGACTTCACTCTGCTCGTATTATTCCTTATCGAGGTTCATGGGTCTCTTTAAAGACAGATATCAACGATATTCTCTATGTCTATATCGACCAGACAAAAAAAGTATATGTGACAGTGCTGCTTCGAGCGCTTGGCTTTCTGGATAATGAGCAGATTCTGAATCTGTTTCGGGACAAAAAAGGGGTGGAACTGATCGAGAATACACTGAGCAAAGATTCCATCGACAACCAGGAAGAAGCTTGGTATGCCATATACAGCCTTATGCGCCCCGGCGAACCGCCGAATGTGCAGACAGCTCAAGAGTTCTTTAACAACCTCTTCTTCAACCCCAAACGCTACAATCTGGGTAAGGTAGGTAGATATAGAATCAATCAACGTCTGGGGATAGATGTTCCTTCTGACACCACGGTGCTTACTCCTGAGGATTTTGTGAAGATTACAGAGTATATGCTGGCCCTATACGAAGGGGAGGGTTACACTGACGATATTGATCACTTGGGAAATCGAAGGGTAAGGTTGGTAGAAGAATTGCTCAGTGAGCAGCTCAATATAGCTTTTTCTCGGATGGCCAGGGTAATCCGGGAAAAGATAAATCTGCGTGGTTCCGATTCTATAATCCCTCAAGAACTGGTCAATGCTCGTATTATATCCGCAGTAGTAGATTCTTTCTTTGGCTCCAGCCAGCTGTCCCAGTTTATGGACCAGATGAACCCTCTGGCAGAGCTGGATCACAAAAGAAGGCTCAGTGCCCTTGGGCCAGGAGGACTTACCAGAAAAAGCGCTGGGTTCGAGGTAAGGGATGTTCATCATACTCATTATGGCAGAGTATGTCCTATCGAAACTCCTGAGGGACAAAATATCGGACTCATGATCCGTCTGGCTACTTATGCTCGGGTTAACTCCTTTGGGTTTATTGAAACACCTTACCGGAGAGTTAAGAAGGGTCGAGTAACTACTAAAATGGAGTATCTTACGGCCGACGAAGAGGATAGATACACTATTGCTCAAGCCAACGCCCCCTTAACTGAGGATGGGAGTTTTGTTCTTGAGTTAGTCAGATGCCGTAGACGAGGCGAATTTTCCCTTGTCCCTCCTTCTGAGATCGATTATATGGATGTTTCGCCTAAGCAGATGGTGGGAGGATCGGCTTCACTGATTCCATTTCTGGAACACGATGATGCCAGCCGTGCCCTGATGGGTTCCAACATGCAGCGTCAAGCAGTGCCGTTATTGAAGACCGAACTTCCACTGGTGGGAACCGGAATGGAGCATAAAGTAGCTATTGACTCCAGAGCGGTGGTATTAGCACAACAGGCAGGCAAGGTAATCAGTGTTGATGCTGACAGAATTGTCATAAATCCCAAGCAACCAACCAACGAGCCTGTCCGACTGTTGGGGATATCCAATTACCACACATATGATTTAATTAAATTCAGACGTTCTAACTCCGACAGTTGTGTTAACCAACGCCCTTTGGTAGAAGTGGGCGACAGGGTGGAGGCGGGGCAACTTATTGCTGACGGGCAGGCCACCAGTCACGGCGAGCTTGCTCTGGGTGCTAATCTACTGGTTGCCTTTATGCCTTGGGAGGGTTACAATTTCGAAGATGCTATTGTCGTTAGTGAAAGGTTGGTTAAGGAAGACGTATTTACTTCTATTCATATTGTAGAATTTGAGGTCCAGGTGCGGAGAACTAGACTGGGGCCAGAAGAGATAACCAGGGATATCCCTAATGTTGGCGAAGATATGGTGAAAGATTTGGACGAGAGAGGGATAATTCGAATTGGAGCGGAGGTAAAAGCTGGGGATATCTTGGTGGGAAAAGTGACACCCAAAGGTGAAACCGAGCTTTCTGCGGAGGAAAGATTGTTGAGAACCATCTTCGGCGAGAAGGCAGGAGAAGTACGCGACACCTCCTTGAAGGCCCCTCCGGGAATGGAAGGGGTGGTTGTGGATGCGAAGTTGTTTTCTCGTAAACACAGAGATGAAAAGACGGGGAAAGAAGACAGGGGAAAAATCGCCTCCTTAAAAAACGATGACCAAAAGAGAATTACAAAGATCAAAACAGCACGAGATAGAGAGGTGAAGCGTCTTCTCCAGGGACAATGTTCAGGTCTTCTTCGAGATACTGAAGATGGTTCCGTAATCTGTAAATTTGGAGAGATTCTGGATGAAGCTGCTTTGGATCAGATTGACTTAGATGTTGTCCATCCAGATGATAAATGGGTTGAGGATAGGGATAACAATAGTAGGATTGAGAGCTTAATGAAAGCCAGTCAAGAGCTAATCAGCTCTGTGGAAGACGAACTGGATCAGCAGATCGACACGGTAATCAGGGGAGAAGAGCTGCCGATAGGTATACTTCAACTGGTGAAGGTTTATGTAGCGCAGAAGAGGAAGTTAACCGTGGGAGACAAGATGTCAGGGCGTCACGGGAACAAAGGAGTGGTATCAAAGGTTGTTCCTGAAGGAGATATGCCTTATTTGCCAGATGGTACCCCGGTGGATATTATCCTCAATCCATTAGGAGTGCCTTCACGGATGAATCTGGGGCAGATATTGGAGACCAATCTGGGTTGGGCAGCGAAGCGCCAGGGTATCTGTGTCTCTACGCCTGTTTTTGATGGGGCTTCTCTGAAAGAGATCGAACAGGCTTTGAGCAAAGCTGGGCTTCCCAAAAATGGGAAAACGGTGTTGTATGATGGCAAAACAGGAAAAAGGTTCGATGAAGAGGTGACTGTGGGTTACATCTACATGATGAAACTTTCCCATTTAGCGGAGGATAAAATCCACGCCCGGTCAATTGGCCCGTATTCTTTGGTTACACAGCAACCGCTGGGAGGGAAAGCCCAGTTCGGTGGACAGCGCTTTGGAGAAATGGAGGTGTGGGCATTAGAGGCCTACGGAGCAGCTCATCTTCTCCAAGAAATGCTCACCGTTAAATCCGACGATGTGGAAGGAAGATCTCACACTTACGAAGCAATTGTTAAAGGAGAGAACCTGCCTGACCCCAATATCCCCGAATCTTTTAGGGTATTAGTTAAAGAATTGCAGAGCCTTGCTCTCGACATTCAATTTGAGAACGGGAAGAGAAAGTAGGGACAGAACAATGTTCTGTCCCTACAGTGCCCAAAGTGAGGTGATTGGAAATTGAGTCCTACCGGGTTAAAGACAATGGATTTTGATGCCATCAAAGTGAAGATTGCTTCCCCGGATGCTATTCGTAGCTGGTCTCATGGCGAGATTACCCGGCCGGAGACTATCAATTATCGTTCCTTTAAACCAGAGCGGGATGGGCTTTTCTGTGAGCGGATTTTTGGACCTGAAAAAGATTGGGAATGCCATTGTGGCAAATATAAACGCAGACGCTATGAAGGCGTAATCTGTGACAAATGTGGAGTGGAAGTGACACGCTCCAAAATACGCCGAGAGCGAATGGGCCATATTGAACTGGCGGTACCTGCAGCACATATATGGTTTGTCAAATCCATTCCCTCAAAGATTGGCTATCTGTTAGATATGTCTGTTCCCGAACTGGGAAGAATCATATATTATGATTCTTATGTAGTTATAGATCCTGGAAATGCTCCCGTGGAGAAAGGGAATTTACTCTCTGAGGATGAGATGTTAGATCTAAGAGAAAAGGGATACACTTTCGACACTGAAATAGGGGCCAATGCTCTAAAGAGATTATTGGAGAAGATAAATATTGAGGACCTCTCAGTAGAACTTAGAACCCAGGTGAAGATAGAAACTTCTGCTCAAAGGAAGCAAGATTTATTGAAGAGATTGAGGGTTGTTGAGGGTTTTCGCCAGTCAGGAAATAGGCCTGAGTGGATGATCCTGAAGGTGCTGCCGGTTCTGCCTCCTGACCTTAGACCGTTGATCCCTTTGGAGGGAGGCAGATTTGCTACCTCTGATTTGAATGATCTTTACCGGAGGGTGATAAACCGGAATAACCGGTTGAAGAAGTTGATGCAGATTGGTGCTCCGGAGATAATTTTACGCAATGAGAAGAGAATGCTTCAGGAGGCAGTAGATGCCCTTTTGGACAATAGCCGTCGTTCCACCACTACCCGGGCGGATAGTAGAAGGGAACTTAAGTCTCTCAGCGAGCTTATCAGGGGAAAACAAGGTAGATTCCGCCAAAATCTGCTGGGGAAGCGAGTCGACTATTCAGGCAGAGCAGTTATTGTAGTTGGTCCAGAGTTAAAGCTCTACCAGTGTGGCTTGCCCAAGGAGATGGCTTTGGAGCTATTTAAACCCTTTGTTATTAGACTATTGGTAAGAAGGGGCGTAGCACAGACAGTGAAGAGCGCCAAAAGGCTAATTGAGCGCAAAAGATCGGAAATCTGGGGCGCTCTGGAAGAAGCTATTCAAGACCGCTGTGTACTTCTCAATCGGGCTCCTACATTACACCGCCTTGGCATCCAGGCCTTTGAACCTGTGTTAGTGGAGGAGAAGGCGATAAGGATTCATCCTTTGGTCTGTGCCGCTTTTAATGCCGATTTCGATGGCGACCAGATGGCAGTGCATATTCCCTTGTCTATTGAGGCCCAGATTGAGGCCAGGGTGCTAATGCTTTCCTCTAAGAATGTCCTTTTGCCTGCTAATGGCAAACCTGTCATTATTGATAAACCCCAGGATATCGCTCTGGGATGTTACTATCTTACCAAGATAAAACCTGACAGCCATGGAGAAGGAAAGATATTCTCCAATCCAGAAGAGGTTCTGTTTGCTCACGAACACGATAGCGTTGGACTCCATGCCAAGATCAAGGTTAGGGTCGATGGTACCATAATCGAGACAACCGCGGGCAGGATCATCTTCAACCAGATACTTCCCCAGGGGTTTGGTTTTGTGAATAAGCTGCTGGAGAAAAACCAACTCCAAGAGATAGCGGCTTCCATCTATCGGAAGCTGGGAGCAACTCAGACGGTAGAGTTTGTTGATAAACTGAAGGATTTAGGATTCCACTATGCCACCCAAGCAGGTGTGACTTTTGGAATAGATGATTTGATCATTCCCCCGGAGAAACAGACCATAGTAAAAGAGGCTATGGGAGAGGTGAGTGAGATAGAAAAGCAGTACAATCAAGGGGTTATTACTGATAGTGAAAGATACAATAAAATTATTGATATCTGGACCCATACCACTAATGATGTGTCTCAGGCACTGCTTGAGGCACTAAGCAAGGATAGGCACGGTTTTAATCCGGTTTTTATGATGGCAGATTCGGGCGCTCGGGGCAGTCAGGAACAGATACGACAGTTAGCAGGGATGCGAGGGTTAATGTCGAAACCTCAGAGGAAACTTACCGGGGGAGTAGGGGAGATCATTGAAACCCCTATCATTGCTAACTTTCGCGAAGGGCTTTCTGTGCTTGAGTATTTCATTTCTACCCATGGTACACGCAAAGGATTGGCAGATACGGCATTAAAGACAGCCGAAGCTGGTTACCTGACCAGAAAACTGGTGGATGTCGCCCAAGATGTAACTGTCATGGGACAGGATTGTGGGAGTATTCGGGGGATAAAGATTGAGGCGCTGAAGGATGGAGATGAGGTAGTAGAACCCTTGTTTGACAGAATTGTAGGCCGTGTGCTCTCAGAGGATGTAGCTGACCCTTTCACCGGGGAAATAATTACCTCTGCCGGACAGGAGATTACTGAAGAGGTGGCTTCCAGAATAGTTGACGCTGGAGTTGAGTCAGCAAACATCCGTTCGGTGCTTACCTGTGAGTCCCGAAAGGGTGTTTGCGTCAACTGCTATGGAAGAAACTTAGCCACTGGAAAGCTGGTAAATATCGGTGAAGCAGTGGGGATTATTGCGGCTCAGAGTATTGGAGAGCCAGGGACTCAGTTGACTTTGAGGACTTTTCATGTGGGGGGTACGGCAAGCAGGATTGCAGAACAGTCCGAAATAGCGGCAAGACGTCCAGGAAAGGTGCAATACAGAGACATAAACTATGTATCCAAGGACGGCAACAAACCTCCGTTTATTGTAGTAGGGAGAAACGGTTACTTAGAGTTGTTGGATGAACAAGAGATGGTACGAGGGAAACAGCATGTGCCTTATGGTGCCCAACTTCTGGTGAAAGAGGGACAAAAGGTCGAGAAATCGGATGTGCTGATCAGATGGGATCCTTACAGCAATGTGATTTTGACCGACCGCCCTGGAAGGGTTAAATTCGTTGACATTAAGGACGGGGTTACCCTGCGCGAAGAGCTGGATGAAATAACAGGTCTGCGGCAGCGTGTCATTGTTGAACAGCGTGACAGATCCTTAAGTCCATGTATTGAAGTCCTTGACCCCAAAGGAAATAGACTTCGCAACTATAGTATTCCTGTGGGAGCACATCTACTGGTTCATGACAAGCAGACACTTGAGCCGGGAGATACGCTGGTTAAGATCCCCCGCGCTATGGTTAAGACAAAAGATATCACGGGTGGTCTGCCCAGAGTAACCGAACTGTTTGAGGCCCGAATTCCTAAATCTCTGGCCGTGGTCACTGAAATAGATGGGGAAGTCAAAATAGGAGGATTAATTCGAGGTTCCAGGGAGATAATCGTCACTGGCGAAACTGGAGAACAGAGGACATATCTAATCCCTTACGGCAAACATTTAGTAGTTCACGATGGCGATTATGTGACCGCAGGAGAAAAGCTTTCCGAAGGTCCGGTGAATCCCCATGATACTTTGGCAATTCTGGGGCCGCAGAGGGTGGCTGAATACTTGGTTAATGAGGTCCAAGAAGTCTATCGTATGCAGGGAGTGAGGGTAAACGACAAGCATATAGAGATAATCGTTCGCCAGATGCTTCAAAAGGTGAAAATAATCGATCCAGGTGATACTAACTTTCTGGAAGGTGAGCGGGTGAATCGTTGGGTTGTGAATGAGGAGAACCAAAGAATAAATGCCGAAGGCGGCAAACCTACCACCTATGATTACGTGCTACTGGGAATAACCAAAGCTTCCCTGATGACCGACAGTTTTATCTCAGCAGCCTCATTTCAGGAAACAACCCGGGTGCTTGCCGATGCGGCAGTGCAGGGCAAGGTCGATAGGCTGGCTGGGTTGAAGGAGAATGTCATTGTCGGGCGGCTTATTCCTGCCGGAACAGGAGCACCTCGATACAGAGGAATATCTTTTGTGGAGACCGACAATGTGACCATTGAACAGGAAACCTCGCCGGAAAGTGATTTGATACCTCAGGTGTCGTCAGTTTCCGTTGCCTCAGAACAGACCGCTAAGGAGGAGGATGTATTAAGTGCCGACTATAAATCAGCTAATTAGAAAAGGACGAAAAAAGGTTACCAAGAAGAACTCAGCTCCAGCCTTAAGGAATTGTCCCCAAAGAAAAGGAGTTTGTACTCGTGTTTACACTTTGACCCCCAAGAAGCCGAATTCCTCACTAAAAAAGGTGACCAGAGTTCGACTAACTACTGGTATAGAGGTAACTGCCTACATACCAGGGGAGGGACATAATCTTCAAGAGCACTCCATTGTCTTGGTCAGAGGAGGAAGAGTTAAAGACCTTCCTGGTGTTAGGTATCATATTATTCGGGGAGTGTTGGATACAGCCGGAGTTGAGGACAGAAAGAAATCTCGCTCTAAGTACGGCGCCAAAAGACCTAAGTCTTAAAAGGATATATGAAGGAGGAATAGATGCCGCGAAGAAGAAGGCCAGAGAAACGGCAATTGTTACCCGATCCCAAATATGGCAGTGTTTTGGTGACGAAATTCGTCAACAACCTGATGCGGCAAGGGAAGAAAAGTGTAGCCGAGTCTATATTTTACAGAGCAATAGACTTAGTTGAAGAAAAGACTGGACAAAACGGCTTAGAGGTTTTCCAAAAGGCGGCAGAGAATGTCAAGCCGGTTGTAGAGGTTAAGCCCCGTCGAGTAGGGGGGGCGACCTATCAGATACCGGTGGAGGTGAGATCGGAGCGCAAACTTGCCCTTTCCATAAAGTGGATAATCTCTTTCACCAGGTCCCGTTCGGAGAAGACTATGGCAGAACGCCTGGCAGCGGAGTTACTTGCCGCTTCCAAGGGGGAGGGTGCATCTATCAAAAAACGGGACGACACCCACAGAATGGCAGAGGCTAATAAGGCATTTGCCCACTATCGTTGGTAGCAACTTGGTTACTGATGAGAGAGGTAGAGACGACCCGGCGGGTCGTCTCTACGATATATCCTCTTTGTCATTTAGCATGCCATTTTTCGACAGAATCTCATCAGTCGCCAATCACCACGAAATAGACTATGCCCAGACAATATTCACTTGAAGATACCCGCAATATCGGAATCATTGCCCATATTGATGCGGGCAAAACTACAACCACCGAGAGGATCCTTTACTACACCGGTAGGCTCCACAGAATGGGAGAGGTGGATGAGGGTTCAGCAACGATGGATTGGATGGAGCAGGAGAAAGAGCGGGGTATTACCATCACGATGGCGGCAACGACCTGTTTCTGGGGAGATCACCGGATAAACATCATCGACACACCTGGGCATGTGGATTTCACCGCCGAGGTAGAGAGATCCCTGCGAGTATTGGATGGGGCCATCGGCATCTTCTGCGCCGTTGGCGGAGTGGAACCACAGTCAGAGACGGTGTGGCGGCAAGCAGATCGATATAACATCCCCAGGTTTGCCTTCATAAACAAAATGGACAGAGTGGGAGCTAACTTCTACTATGCATTGGATATGTTGAAAGATAAATTAGGGGGAAATTTCGTGCCTGTACAGTTGCCTATTGGTTCTGGCGATATATTCACGGGATTGATAGACCTTATTACTATGAAAGCCGTCACTTACCAAGACGATACCTTTGGAGTGGTTTTCACTGAGAATCCTATCCCTAAAGATCTGAAACCTCAGGCAGATCAGTATCGAGAGCAGATGTTGGAAGCCCTGTCTGACTATGATGATCATCTTATGGAGAGTTTTCTTGAGGGCAAAGAGATCCCCCCGACACAGATCAGGAGTGCTCTGCGCAAGGCAGTGCTCAACGTGAGTGTATTCCCGGTGTTCTGTGGCTCTGCTGCCAAAAATAAAGGAATCCAACGCCTATTAGATGGTGTAGTGGACTATCTGCCCTCGCCTTCAGATATCGGAGAGATAATCGGGAAACACCCCCTGACGGGAGAACAGGTGAAAAGAAAACCTTCTGACAAGGATCCCTTGGCCGTCCTTGCTTTTAAGGTTATGACCGATCCCTATGTGGGACGATTGACTTTCTTGCGGGTGTACTCAGGAGTGTTGAAAGCAGGGTCTCATGTTTACAATCCTTCCCTGGAGCGGAAGGAAAGAATCAGCAGAATTCTTCAGATGCATGCCAATAAGAGGGAAAATAGAGAAGAGCTCTATGCCGGGGATATTGCTGCTGCTGTGGGTTTGAAGGACACGAAGACAGGTGACACACTGTGCGAGAAAGGTCGTCCTCTTATCTTAGAGTCAATGGAGTTTGACAAGCCGGTGGTCTATATTGCCATTGAGCCCAAGACAAAAGCCGATCAGCAACAGCTGGAAGATGCGCTGCAGAAACTTGTTGAGGAGGATCCCACTTTCAATGTCTCGTTTAACAAGGAGACGGGGCAGACTCTGATTGGTGGCATGGGGGAACTACACCTGGAGATTATCACTGACCGCATGTCTCGCGAATTCAACGTTCAAGCCAATGTGGGCAGTCCTCAGGTCGCCTATAAGGAATCAATCCGGAAGGCTGTTACCAGTGAAGGCAAGTTTATTCGTCAGTCGGGAGGAAGAGGACAGTACGGCCATGTATGGCTCGCGTTGGAGCCCTCTGAACCAGGAGCGGGTTTCATCTTCGAGGATAAGATAGTTAGAGGAGCCATTCCTCGGGAATACATCCCCGCTGTGGCCGGAGGAGTGAAGGAGGCGCTGACTAGCGGGGTCTTGGCAGGATACCCGATAGAGGATGTTAAGGTTACTCTGTACGATGGTTCTTACCATGAGGTAGATTCCTCTGAGGTGGCCTTTAAGATGGCGGGAATTATTGCATTCAGAGAAGGGACCAGGAAGGCTGATCCTTACCTGTTAGAACCGGTGGTGGATGTGGAACTCATTGTCCCGGAGAACTATATGGGGGAGGTTATCGGTGATCTCAACTCAAGACGGGGACGCATCGCGGGGATATTTTCCCGTTCTGATGCCCAGGTAATTACTGCAGTGGTTCCCCTTGTCGAAATGTTCGGTTATGCCACCCGACTCAGATCTCTCACTCAAGGGCGGGCTGTTTATACTATGCAGTTTTCCAAATACGAAGAGGTCCCTCAGTCAATCTCTGACCAGATCATCACTAAATTTCAGGGCTCGCCCCGGGGGTAGCTTTGTACCTTACGGGGCAAGTGACCTTTTCTTCAGGAGGTTGATAAGTGGCAACTCAAAAAATCAGAATTAGACTCAAAGCCTACGACCATGCAATGTTGGACCGTTCGGTCGATGACATAATCCAAACTGTGAAAAGAAGTGGAGCCAAGGTGTTGGGTCCTATCCCTCTGCCTACAAAAAGAACAGTCTACACCGTGCTTCGCTCTCCTAACATAGACAAAAAATCTCGTGAACAGTTCGAGATGAGAATCCATAAGAGGTTGATCGAGATCTACGACTCAACACCCCAAACTGTAGATGCATTGATGAAATTAGATCTGCCGACGGGAATAGATGTGGAGATCAAGGTATAAGATGAACGGAATGATTGGCAGAAAAGTAGCTATGACTCAGACATTTAAGGATAATGGGAATTCAGTGGCAGCCACCGTGATTCAGGTTGGCCCCTGTCCTGTGGTAGGAGTCAAGAGAAAAGAAAAGCATGGCTATGATGCTGTGCAGCTTGGTTTTGGTGAGACTAAGCCCAAAAATGTTACTCGTCCCTTGCGAGTTATCTTCGAGAAGGCTAAGGTTCCTCCAATGAGAGTGTTGAAAGAATTTCACACTGAGGGGAAAGAGCAGCTCAAACCTGGAGATTGGGTCAAGGTAGAGATCTTTAAGGTGGGAGAGAAGGTGAACATTCAAGGGGTGTCCAAAGGCAAAGGGTTTGCTGGAAGCATTAAAAGATGGGGTTTTGCCGGTGGGCCCAAGACTCATGGTCAGTCAGATCGGCACCGAGCACCTGGTTCTATTGGGGCTTCCTCTTCACCATCACGGGTGTGGAAAGGACAGCGGATGGCCGGCAGGATGGGTGCTGAAAATGTGACCGTGAAAAACTTAGAAGTGCTTGAAGTTGACTTAGAAAGGAATTTAGTAGTAGTTAAAGGTGCCGTACCAGGACCGAAGAATGGGATTATTTTCCTGAGACGCAGCACCTAAATGGGGAAGAGTATGAATACAGCAATCAAGATCTTCACCCCGGAAGGACAAGAAGCGGGGACAGTGCAGTTACCTGGACAAATATTCGGTATCCAACCCCACCCGCATGCCCTCTGGATGGCAGTGAAAGGATATTTGGCCAATCGCAGGCAGGGTACTGCTTCTACGAAAGGGCGGTCTGATGTAAAAGCCAGTGGTCGTAAGCCCTGGCGGCAGAAAGGAACTGGAAGAGCCAGAGTAGGGACAGTTGCATCTCCGATCTGGGTGGGAGGCGGTGTGGCCTTTGGCCCCCATCCTCATCCTTATCATCTAAAAGTCACCAAAAAACTCAGGCGATTGGCCCTAAAGTCCGCTCTCTCTTTAAAGGCAAAACAGGGACAGATAATTGTGATTGAAGATCCCTCGCTTCCTGAACCGAAGACCAAGAAAATCACCCAGTTACTTGGAGTGGTAGGAATTGAAGACGGTCAGAAGGTGTTATTCTTAACTGGGAGCAAATCTGCTGAACTTATTAAGTCTTGCCGCAACCTCCCGTACCTTAGACTGAAGTTAGCTAAAGATGTTTGTACTTATGACTTGCTGGATTCGAAGACCTTACTTCTGACTAAAAGCGGACTGGAAGAAATCAAGGGGGTACTGTTGGAATGAACGAGGCCAGAAAACTCGTAATTCGTCCAGTGGTTACAGAAAAGGCGATGAAATTAAGGGACTTACAGAATAAATATGTCTTCGAAGTAGCCAAGAACGCTAATAAGATTGAAATAGGGAAAGCAATAGAGGAGATCTTTGGTGTAGGTGTTACCCAGGTACGGACTATTTCCATCCATGGGAAACCCAGACGATTTGGGAGATTTGAGGGAAGAAGACCAGACCGAAAGAAGGCTATAGTTACCCTTAAACAGGGAGATAGGATAGAGTTATTCGAGGAGGTATAATAAGAGTGCCAATTAAGAAATACAAACCAATCACTCCTGGACTTAGATTCAAGACAAGTCTGTCGTTTAAAGAACTGACAGGAACTGAGCCCGAGAAGTCGTTACTTGTGCCAGTGAAGAAATCGGGAGGAAGGAATAACTTAGGTAGAACTACTTTGAGGCACAGAGGGGGAGGACATAAGCGCCTACTGCGGATTGTGGATTTCAAGAGGGATAAGAGAGAAATTCCTGCCCGGGTACGTTCTATTGAATACGACCCAAATCGATCGGCTTGGGTGGCTTTGTTGGTCTATGCCGACGGAGAGAAAAGGTATATTATTGCCCCCATAGGGTTGAAGGCTAATTATACGGTTATCTCAGGAGAAGACGTTGAAGCTAAGATAGGCAATGCTTTACCCTTAAGGAGAATCCCTCTGGGCACAGTAATTCACTGTGTTGAGCTGATTCCGGGCAAGGGGGCACAATTGGCCCGGGGAGCAGGTACATCGATACGCCTGATGGCGAAAGAGGGGAACTATGCCCAGGTGAGATTGCCCTCTGGGGAAGTGCGGGCAGTAAGTCTGGATTGCTATGCCACTGTGGGGCAGGTTGGCAATGCAGAACATGGGAATATTCAATTGGGCAAAGCTGGCAGAACCAGATGGTTAGGGAAGAGGCCAAAGACCAGAGGTGTGGCAATGAACCCCGTTGATCATCCTATGGGAGGAGGAGAGGGCAAAAGCTCTGGTGGCCGGCATCCATGCACTCCCTGGGGTAAACCCACCAAGGGGTATAAGACGAGAAAGAAAGGGAAATCATCCGATAAACTGATAGTTCAGAGAAGAGGACAATAACAGATGGCACGCTCTATTAAGAAGGGTCCTTATCTTGACCCCAAGCTTCTTAAGAAGATTCGCAAATCAAGTGAGACGGGTGAGAAGAAGGTTATCAAAACTTGGGCCAGGCGTTCGACGATTTCGCCGGAATTCGTAGGATACACTCTGGCGGTACATAATGGGAATAAGTTCATTCCGGTCTATATCACTGAGAATATGGTGGGCCATAAATTGGGCGAATTCTCCCCCACCCGCACCTTTCGCAGTCACGGAGGCAGAATGGCCGACCGGACAGCGGCAAGCAAGAAGAGATAACCTGCTCCTTCAACGCATTGGGTAAATTTGTGTAAGGAGATTTCTAAATGAGTTTGGGTATATTTGCACTCAAAGGAAAAAAAGCGGTGGTTATCGGCGGAGCAGGTGTGCTGGGTTCGGTGATCGCCAAAGGGTTGGGGAAGGCAGGTGCTCAGATCGCCATCTGCGATATCAAAGACACTGTGGAGGTAGTGGAGGAACTCTTGAATGAGCAGATAGAAGCTAAAGGTTATCACACAGATGTGCTGGACCCCGAACAGATAAAATTCTGCCACGACCAGGTGATGAAGGATTTTGGCCAGGTGGACATACTGCTCAACGCTGCCGGCGGAAATGTTAAGGGGGCAACAACATCTGCTGAGATGAACTTCTTTGACTTGCCTTTCGAGGGATTAGAAAAAGTTATAGCCCTGAATCTCTTCGGAGGGGCTATCTTCCCCTCTCAAGTGTTTGGAGAAACTATGGTGAAGAACGAAGAAGGCGGTTCGATCATTAACATATCCTCTATGAACGCCTTCCGCCCCCTGACCAGAATACCGGGGTATTCGGCCGCCAAAGCAGCGGTGAGCAACTTCACTCAGTGGCTGGCTGTCCATTTCGCCCAAGAATATAACAAGAAAATAAGAGTAAATGCCATTGCTCCGGGATTTTTTCTCACCGAGCAAAACCGGTATCTTCTTTTAGATGAGAACGAAAAATTAACCGCCAGGGGGGAGACGATCATTACCCATACTCCCCTGGGAAGGTTTGGCGATCCGGAAGAGCTCATCGGTGCTTGTGTTTGGCTTGCTTCCGATGCCAGTCGGTTTGTCACTGGAACAGTCATCCCCATTGACGGAGGATTTAATGCCTTTTCGGGAGTGTAAGCAGACTTGGGAAGGACGACTGAGGGATAAGATATGGAAAAAGCAGATATAGGACTTATTGGGATGGAAGTTATGGGGAGGAGTTTAGCCCTGAACATGGAAAGCAAGGGTTACTGCGTGGCTGTTTTTAACAGGACAGCTTCCAAAACCCAGGCCTTTGCAGAAGGGCCAGCTAAGGGGAGAAATATCTTTCCCACTTATAGCATGGAAGATTTAGTCAGTATATTGAAGCGACCTAAGAGGGTAATGCTTATGGTGAAAGAAGGGGCTCCGGTGGATGCCTTTATTGAAAAGCTCCTCCCCTTGTTAGACAAGGGCGATTTGATAATTGATGGTGGAAATTCCTATTTTAAAGATACGATGAGGCGAAACACTGAGCTTTCTGAAAAAGGGTTTCTGTACATTGGCACAGGCGTTTCCGGAGGAGAAGAGGGGGCATTGAAGGGGCCAGCAATTATGCCCGGGGGACAGTTAGAGGCCTATGCACTGGTGGAAAAGCTGTTCAAGGATATTGCTGCCAAATCCGAAGATGGGATTCCTTGTGTCTCTTATATCGGTCCCCACGGCGCTGGACATTTCGTAAAAATGACCCATAATGGGATTGAATACGGCGATATGCAACTGATTGGCGAAACCGTTTGGACCCTTAAAAATGCTTCTAATATGAATTCAGAACAGATCGCCGACATTATGGCTAAGTGGAACGGACAGAATGATGTACTTCGTTCTTACCTCATTGAGATTACAGCGGATGGTATGCGAGAAAAAGATAGGCAGACAGATGAATACCTGGTAGACAGAACCGCCGATATCACCAGAATGAAGGGAACGGGAACCTGGACGGTACAAAGCGCCTTGGAGTTATTAGTCCCGGTCCCCACCATTGCGGCGGCTGTTTTCTCTCGGGAGATGTCTCAAGATAAAGAGTTGCGGCTGGAGATGAGCGAAGATTTGAATCTCGGGAAGGCAAGGGAGAAAATGGAGAAGACCGATCTTGTCCAGATCGCTCACGATGCCTTATATGTGGCTAAAATTGCCTCTTATGCCCAGGGCTTAAGTTTATTGAAGGCGGCTTCAGAACACTATGGCTTTAACCTAAATATAGGGAAAATCACCCGAGGATGGCGAGGTGGTTGCATAATCAGGGCCCAGTTCTTAGATGAAATTACCCAGGCTTACGAGGAGAATTCTCAGATACCGAATCTGTTGGCTGCTCCCAGGTTCGCCAAGACTGTCAAGGAAAATATGGATAACCTGGTGCGGTTTATTCATATAGCTCACAGTGCAGGAGTGCCTGCTTTGGCTATGGATAGCGCCTATGACTATATCCTTCAACTGGTTACTCCTTTAATGGTTTCTGCCCAGGTGGCGGCATTACAGAGAGACTACTTTGGCGCTCACGGTTACTTTAAGACAAGAGGTGCAGAAGACCCCAGAATTATGACCACCGATGCGGGTAAGATAAGAGAATTTCATACAGAGTGGATGTTGGCCGATCGTCCCGAAAGGGAGATAACGAAATAATTAGTATTTGTAGGTTGGGTTGAGGGACGAAACCCAACAATGCGTCGGTATTCTCTGCGGTCAGATTTTTAACAATACCGACAACAATGACAGGGAGAGAGTTTGGATGAAGAGAAATGCAGTTATCGCCCAGTCAGGAGGGCCGACCGCGGTGATAAACAACGGCCTGCGGGGAGCGATCGATCAGTTGGTTGCTTCCAACAAAGTGGGTAAGATATACGGGGCCAGGATGGGGATACTTGGTGTTCTCCGAGAGGAGTTGGTAGATATCTCCACTCAGTCTCCCCAGCAAATAGCACTGTTGGAGAGGACTCCCTCGGCAGGAACTATCGGTAGTTGCAGATACAAGATAAGAAATGACGAAGACTTAAATAGGATTGTGGAAGTATTCAAGGCCCACGACATCGGTTATTTCTTCTACTGCGGCGGCGGCGATTCAATGGATACGGCTCACAAAATAAATATATTGGCCAAAGAGAACGACCTGGAGCTAATCTGCACCGGGATTCCCAAAACGATTGACAACGATGTGGGCGGTCCTCTACAAGAAAATGGCACGTTTGCCATTTGCGACCACAATCCGGGTTACGGAAGCACAGCCCGAAGTACGGCTATCAACATTCTGGAAGCAAACCAGGAGAATAAAGCAAGTTATACCAGCGACCCTGTGCTGGTGGTTGGGGTAATGGGGAGGAAGATCGGCTTTATCCCGGCAGCGGCCAGACTTGTAGACCCAGAAAGAAGAATGCCTCTGGTCATAATTCTGAGCGAAGCTTTGTCTAAGGACGATTATGCAGGAAACTTAGAGTTCATAACTAAGAGGGTGAACGAGAGAATAGAAGAATTCGGAAGATGCATCGTGGTGATCGGCGAAGGGGTCTCGATGGGAGATCTGGGGATCTTACGGGACAGCTTTGGGAACGCAGAGTTCAGCGCTGCTGAAAAGACGGTCGAGCAGGTGGTCACAAACTACCTCAACGGGATGGATAGAAAAGACGCCCAGGGCAGAGCGCAGAGCAGGCTGACAGTCCGGGGGATAGCCAGATCAGAGAGGCCGGGCACCCGGCAGAGGCGGGAGATTGCCTACGCCTCCGAAACAGACCTGAAAGAGGCTTACCAGGTGGGGGCGTATGCAGTGAAGCTCGCCTTAGCTGGCGAGGGGGGATTTATGGTTACCATAATAAGAGAACCCGGCAGTGCTTACAGGGTTAGATATGACAAGGTGCCTTTGAATACAGTGGCTAACTCAGAGAGAGAATTCCCCAGACAGTGGATTACCCCGGACAAAGTGGATGTAACCGACGGTTTCGTGAACTGGGCGCTGCCCTTAATCGGCGACGCACTTCCTCGATTCACAGAATTCAGAGAGATACTCGCTCCTCGAAAGTGCAGGGAATATGTGCCTTGGGGATACAGGAGCTAAATTTCGGACCGATAAACGTCAGAAGAAAAGGACATAGGAATGGTTCTATCCAGATTGACCGAGGAACAGATAAGAAAAGATCCAGAGAGGCAGCTGAAAGAGTTTAAGCGGGGGAAAGATTTTTTGGTGGCCATCGATACCGATGGTTGTATAACCGACAATATGAACGGAAAGCAGATGCTCATATTTCACCCCCAGTATATGGAATTCTATGGACTTTGGGATATCGAGTCCTACTTCCGCGAGGTAGCCGAATATTACAATCTATTTTCTGTAGACAGAGGCTGCAACCGTTTTATCGCGGTGCAACTGACTCTCACTGCCCTC
>DAOVPH010000145.1 GCA_030629295.1 Candidatus Latescibacterota bacterium
AGCCAGTCAGGCTTTTGCCGGCAGCCCCGGAAGGTTGGGGAGTGCTGGAGCCCAGGAGCTTCGTATCCCAGTGGGCTCCCGGGCCACCGCTATGGGTGGGGCAGTGATTGCTGATGTGTCAGGAACAGAGGCTCTGTTCTGGAACCCTGCCGGAGTAGCCAATGTTCAGGGCAGTGAGGTCGCCTTCTCCTATTTGACCTACATCGCCGATATCAAGCTGAATTACTTCGGATTCACGACTAACTTGGGTAACTTCGGATCCGTAGGTGCTAGCGCAAAGATCCTGGATATCGGTGACATTGTTATGACCACGGAGGAGTATCCGGAAGGAACCGGAACGACCTATTCTCCCAATATCTTTGTTCTCGGCCTCACCTACTCCCGCCGGATGACCGATATGGTCTGTTTCGGGACTACCATGACCTACATCTACGAGGAGATAATGCGGGAGACAGCCTCGGGGGTGGCCTTCGATTTCGGCTTTCAATACTCTCCAGGCCTGAAGGGCCTCAGATTCGGTGTAGTGATGAAGAACTTCGGCCCGGATATGAGGTTCGACGGCGCTGATTTCGAGTATTTTATGCGGCCGACAGCAGACGATCCTCAAGCAGTAAATAAGACCATGAGGTTAGTATCGGCACCCTTTGAACTGCCCTCCTTCATTCAATTCGGGACCTCGTACGATGTTGTCACTATGGCGAATAGTAAAGTCACTATTAGCGGCAACTTCCAAAGCAACAGCTTTGCCGAGGACGAATATCGGGGAAGTGCAGAATATTGCTTCGGAGAGGTGTTCTCGCTCAGGGGCGGGTATGTCTATTCAGCGCAGTCAGACTACCTGTACGGGGCGACTTTTGGCGCCGGAGTGAATCTGAATATAGGCGGCTCAAAGCTTGCGTTGGATTACTGCTACGCCGCCGTGACAGAGTTTTTTGACAACAGTCAGTTCTTCACGGTCAAGTTGAACTTCTAGAAAAACAAAGTCCCGAATATCAGCATAATCAGTATCTAAGTGAGCGGGGAAGAGGCAAAATTAAGTGCGAGGTGCGAAGTGCACAACAAAAGCATTTTAACACCAAACTTCTCGCATTTGCCTACTTCCCCGTTTCTATTTGTCTGTTTGATTATCAGCGATGTAGAGACGACCCGGCGGGTCGTCTCTACAATAGGGCTTAATACGAGGAGAGGGGAGGATGAAAGGTTTGCAGAAGCTATGCATCACTCTTGCTTTGGCCTTATGTGCCGTGTGCATCTCAGCGGCTGAGGAGAGTCTCCCTCGTTCCAGCACAGGGACACTTGAGTTCTATGTGGACTTTGCGAGTTTCGCAGACCCTGGGAGGAAAGATACCTCCTATGTGGAGGTCTACTATATGATCAATCGGGAGGATCTTACCTTTAAGGAAACTGAAGGCGAGCTCTGGGCGGATTTCCGAATCGAGACGGTACTCGCAGATGCCCAGGGTGAAATCCAGCCTGCGCAGGTTCAGGGAAAAAGAACACCGGCCAGATCTCCAAATGAGATCCATGCTGAGCGGTTTCTCATCACTCTGTCCAGGTTCCTGCTCGAACCGGGAAGCTATCATCTCCAGACGAAAATCACCGATTCGAACTCTGATAGGCAAGGAACCTTCAAAGATACCATAGCTGTGAGGAACTATTCTGCAGAAGTCCTTCAACTGAGTGATTTAGAGATGGCCACCTCTATTACAGCAGACTCTTCGGGACGAGAGTTTGTCAAGAATAAGCTAAGGGTGATTCCTAATGCAATCCAGACTTATGAGCCTAAGAGGACTCTGCTCTATTTCTATAGCGAAATCTATAACCTATCTCTGGGGGAGGGGACATACACTACCCGGTACTGTGTCATCGATGCCCAGGGTAAGATATATAAGCGCTTGCCCCCCAAGACGAAACGGAAGCCAGGGACTACCAGTGTGGAGGTGGGTGGAATCAGTGTTGTTGCCTTTCCGGCGGGGAAATATACGCTGCGATTGGAAATTACCGATGAGGCTAATGGCCAAAGGGCTGTCTCTGAAAAGCAGTTCTGGGTCTGGCAGTCAGGTCCTCTGTTCACGGAGAAACAGGCTCAGCGGTTCGCCGATGATGTGAAATATATCGCCTCGAGCGAGGAGATGGCATTATACGAGAAGTCAAATCTCACTGGAAAGGCACGGCTCAGAAAATGGTTTTGGGAAAAACGAGATCCGACCCCTGGCACACGGAGGAATGAAGTTCGAGAGGATCATTACCGGCGACTGGCTTATGTACAGCAGTATTTTAAGGGAGCTAATAGGGGCATAGACAGCGATATGGGGCGAGTTTACATCATCTGTGGTCCCCCCGACGATGTGGAACGGCATTTGCAAAGCATGGGGGAAAAACCCTACGAAATCTGGCATTATTTTCAAATTGAAGGGGGTGTGATCTTTATTTTCGTTGATCTTCAGGGTTTTGGCAGATACACACTCCTACACTCGACAGCCATGGGGGAGATCTCAGATCCAGATTGGAAACGGTGGATCTCGGTTAGCTGGTAGTTGCTACTAATTTGAGCTGAAGGGAGGCAAAGGGGAATGGAAAAGGTCAAAATAGGTTTTGTCGGGTGTGGTTATATGGGACAGTTGGCGCATCTGCCCAATTTTGTTAACTCAGAAAAGTGCGAGGTAGTGGCTTTAGCAGAGAAAAGGGAAAAGCTGGGGAAAGCGGTAGCGGAGAAATACCATATCTCTCGTCTTTACGCCTCACATCGCCAGCTATGTGAAGATGAAGGAATCGATGCTGTGGTGGAGATCACCACAGATGCCCTCCATGCCCCCATTGCCCTCGATTGCCTCAACGCAGGCAAACATCTGTTTACTGAAAAACCGATGGCTACTACCTTGGCCGATGCAAACAGAATGGTGGAATCAGCCGAGAAAAACCGAGTGAAACTGATGGTGGGTTATATGAAAAGATACGACCCCGGGGTGGAGAAAGCCAGACAACTGGTCAAGGAGTTCATCAGCACTGGGGAGCTGGGCAGAGTTACCTTCGTTCGAGCCCACTGCTTCGGCGGCGACTGGGTCTGTAACATCGGCAAACCCATTACTACCGATGAAACCTCCCCCGAGATTCAGGCTAACATTCCAGATTGGCTTCCCCAAGAGTTAACCAAGGAATTCTTAGGATTTAACAATGTCTATTGCCACAATATCAACCTCTTACGCTTCTTTTTGGGTGAGGTGAAGGAGGTAAAAACTGCGGAGCTGGGCAAGTCTTATCCCTCGGGTAAGGTGGTGGTGCTTGATTTTGGAGATTTTCTGGGTTGTTTGGAGGTGGGGGGAATATCCTCCCGCTGGTGGGATGAAGAGACAAAAATATATTTTGAACAAGGCTGGATAGAACTGCTCACTCCCCCACCGCTGTTAAGAAATGTACCTGCTGAGGTAAAGGTGTACAAGGGCGGAGAGATTCAGCAGATGCTGATTCCTTATTCTGCCTGGGATTGGTCTTTTCGGCGGTCAGCAGAGCATTTCTTAGACTGTATAATAACCGATCAAGAGCCGACCTCATCTGGCAGAGACTCCAGAAAAGATATGAAGATAGTGGAGGAGATATTCAAGAAATATCTCGGCCTTTGAGTGTAGCCGCCCCCGGGGAGTTTACGCAAGTCTGCCGCAACACTTTTTGTATTTCTTGCCGCTTCCGCAAGGGCAGGGGTCGTTGCGGCCGATTTTTTCGCCCACCTTAACAGGAGCTGGTCTTCGCGGCTCTCTCCCCCGTGTTTCTGCAGCAGCTTCCCGGGGTGCTGCCACTGCCTCCGGCGCAGCAGGTCCTGCTGCCGGAATCGCCCTGCCTCGTCCGAAGCCCATTCCCATCGCATCCTGGTGAACCACCTGAACCCGTTCTGGTCTTTGCTGGACATAGGCCGGTTCCTCTTGGAATGAGGCTCTGAATACCAGCTTAAGTGTCTCTTCGTTGATGGTCTCCAGCATCTCCACGAGCATCCTGAATCCCTCGTTTTTGTATTCAATCAGAGGGTCCTTCTGACCATAAGCCCTGAATCCAATCCCCTCCTTCAACAGGTCCATTTCGTAGAGATGTTCTTTCCATTTCTCATCGATGGTGCTCAGGTAAGCCATTCTTTCCAAGTATCTGAGGCTGTCGGCACCGAGCAGCTGTTCCCGTCTCTGGTAAGCCTCTTTGACTGTTTTGCGGACTTTTTCCCGCAGATCCTCCTGTCGGAGTCGAGGCAGTTCCTCCTGGTCGATGGGCAATCTTACCAGAAATATCCTCTGCAAATCTAATCTGAGTTGCTCAATGTTCCAGTTTTCTGCATA
>DAOVPH010000012.1 GCA_030629295.1 Candidatus Latescibacterota bacterium
ATGTGGTTGCCTAATTACGGCCATGCAGCGGACGGCAATGTTCATACCCATCTTATGAAAGTCGGGATAACAGATGGAAAATTGGACGAGAGGGAGACAGAAGGATGGAGAGAGAAATATCCACTCGCCCGAAACGAGATTCATGAAAAAGCAAAGGCACTTGGGGGAATGGTCTCTGGAGAGCATGGAATAGGATTGGTGAAGATGGAGTATTTGCCCATATTTGTTGACTCAGCACAAATCGAGTTGATGAAAGGGATAAAAAGACTGTTTGATCCCAACAACATACTTAATCCTGGCAAAGTCTTTGATATAGCTGCAATTTGAGTAAAGATGAAACATATTCTTTCGTAAAGCGGAGAGGGGCTTTTCGCAGAGTGACGAGCGTATGAAGGAAATATGCTTTGCGCTCTACGGATTAAGATTTCTCCGAAAATCAAAATAAGAATTGCGGAATAGGCCTTATTTAACAATCATAACGAGGAGGGTAAAAAATGCAGTACAAAGAGTTAGCTAATACGGGATTAAAGGTAAGTAAGGTTGCCATAGGTACCTGGCAATTCGGACATGCCAGCGTCTGGGGCGAATTGTCTAAAATGGAGGAGTATCAAAGGATTGTCGATGAGGCAATAGCGGCAGGGGTCAACTTATTTGATACCGCCAAAGCCTACGACATGTCAGAGAAAGTGGTAGGGGAAGTCATAAAAGGCAAGAGGGATAAGGTGATATTAGCTACCAAATTGAGCGGGGCAAAGTTTGATTATGACACTGTCCGCTCAGAGCTGGAGGGAAGTCTAAAAAGGCTACAAACTGATTACGTAGACCTTTACCAGATTCACTGGCCTAAGATAAACATTCCCGGCACCTGGCACCAGGCTGATATGGAAAAGCAAGATTATGAAGATATCTTTACCTCTTTCAGCAAGTTAAAGGAAGAAGGTTTGATCCGGTTTGCCGGAGTGAGTAATTTTAGGCTGGACAATCTCAAGGAATTTAGCGATGAAGCCCTTGACTTTTTAGTCACAGATCAAGTGCCCTACTCCCTGCTGTGGAGATTTTATGATCTGGAGGGAGTAAGTGAATTCTGTAAACGGAAGAACATGGGTTTTCTTGCTTACAGCCCACTGGCTCAGGGACTTTTGAGCGGAAGATTCGGTAAAGACGGAGAAGAGGTGAAGGCGATGATTCGCCAGGCTAATATTCTGTTCAATGAGCCTGTTTACAGTAGAGCACTTCAGATAGTAGAGTTGGTCAAAGAGGTGGCCAAAGAAATAGGGGCAACCCCTGCCCAGGTAGCCTTAAAATGGACCATGGAAAGAGATGTTATGGTAAGTGTATTGGCTGGCGTAAGAAAGGTGAAACATCTTAGAGAAAATGTTGCAGCAGCAGATATTCCTTTGACTAAAGAGCATCAGGAAAGGTTAAACAAAGCCAGCCTGGATTTCCAAAAGACTTTGCTTCCCGGACTTCAGTTATGGATAGGAGACAATAGAAAAGAAGATATAGAAAAACTGGATATTAAGGCTAAGAAATGAAAGCCACTAAATAGTGTCTGTCCGAAAACTCAGTTTTGAGGGAGATGTCATTGCGAGGAGTGAGGAACGAACGACGAAGCAATCCTTGTAGTTTCAAGAGATTGCTTCGCTCCTTGCAGTCGCTCGCAATGATGAGAATATTCCAATTTGGTTAGTTTCCGGACAGACACTAAATAGGTGGTCACGAAAAAACTGGAAAGCTGAAAGGAGAATAGATGCAGTATAAGGAACTGGCAAATACGGGATTAAAGGTGAGTAAAATTGCAGTGGGAACTTGGCAATTCGGGCATGCCAGATTTTGGGGGAAATTGTCTAAGATAGAGGAATATCAAAGAATTGTCGACGAAGCTATAGCGGCAGGGGTCAACTTATTTGATACTGCCAAAGCCTATGGAACATCAGAGAAAGTGCTGGGAGATGCTCTAAAAGAGAAGAGGGATAAGGTTATATTAGCTACCAAGGTGAGCACCAAGAAGTTCGACTATGATACTGTTCGTTCAGAGCTTGAGGAAAGTTTAAGAAGATTACAGACCGATTACATAGATCTGTACCAGATCCATTGGCCGAAGATAAAGCATATATTTGGCAGCGATATGGAGAAAAAAGATTATGAGAATATCTTCAACTCTATGAGTAAGCTGAGACAAGAGGGCTTAATCCGGTTTGCAGGAGTGAGTAATTTCAGGCTGCATAATCTCGAAGAATTTGGTAATGAAGCTCTTGACTTTTTAGTCACAAACCAAGTGCCTTACTCCCTGTTGTGGAGATTTTACGAGGTGGAGGGAGTGAGTGAGTTCTGTAAGCAGAAAAAAATAGGTCTTCTTGCCTACAGCCCACTGGCTCAGGGGCTTTTGAGCGGAAGATTCGGCAAAGACGGAGAACGGGTAACGGAAAAAACTCGCCAGGCTAATCTCCTTTTCAACGAGCCTGTTTACAGCAGAGCACTCCAAGTGGTGGAAGTGGTGAAGGATGTGGCTGAAGAAATAGGGGCAACCCCTGCCCAGGTGGCCTTAAAATGGGCCATGGAAAGAGATGTTGTGGCAAGTGTATTATGTGGGGTAAGGAAGTTGAACCACCTTAAAGACAATATCGAAGCAGTAGATATTTCCTTAACTGAGGAACAGCAGGGAAGGTTAGACAAAGCCAGTCTCGATTTCCAAAATACTATGCCTCCTGGATTGGAGCTGTGGATAGGAAACAATAAGAAAGAAGACTTAGACAAGCTCGGGATCTGAATGATATTCACCAACGCTTATTGGTTTTCAACGCAAAGTCGCAAAGAAAGAATATACTATTTAATAATCAAATAATTATGTTTCTTATTTTTTCTCTGCGGCTTTGCGTCTCTGCGTTAAATTTTAGACTTTTTACGAGTCAATCAAAGTTCGGTAAGAAAGTCGGAAGGCTCTTTACTCTTCTGGTTCTTTCTCTCCAGAAGGTTTGTCACCCAAGTAGATGAATCTGCCTATCAAGTGGACCCAATTGCTCCACCGTTTCCCCTCTTTTCCCTCCTTTTTGATAATCCCGGAAAATGCTGCCGCCTTCGAGTCCATTTCATCGGCGTAGTAGAGGATGACAGCCTCTAAGGTCATCGGCACTATCGGGGAGCTGTTTTCTAAGCTGCCGTGATGGCTTAAGATCAAGTGAGAGAGTTGCATCTTTAGTTCTTCAGGAAAGTCGGGAACTTGTTGAATCTTCTCCCTGACGATTCTTTCGCCGATGACGATGTGCCCCTCTAATCTGCCGATATCGGAGTAGTCAATTAAGGTAGTCCAGCGGTAAGCCTGGGCCTTGCCGATGTCGTGAAGCAGCGCCCCGGCAATTAGGAGGTCCCGATCGACGAGAGGATACTGCTTAGCGGCCGCTTCACATATCTCCGCCACCGAAAGACTATGCTCCAGCAGTCCGCCCAGATATGCATGGTGCCACAGTTTACCCGCTGGGGCCTGATGAAGTTTAGTAGAGAGAGATTGATCCAGAAAACAACTCTTCACCACCTGATTTAAATAGTGATTCTGAATCGTCTCAGCCTTTGCCAGCAATCTCTGGAACAGCTCTTCGCTGCTTTTCTCTGAGTGTTCAAGGAAATCAGCGGGTTCAAACTCCGACTGCTGGGCTTTTCTGATCTTCTCCAGTTTGATCTGAATCTCTTCCCGGTAAGTAACAACCATTCCCTTCACTTTCACCACATCTCCGGGTTGAATCTCTTCGTTGACCTGTTGAGAATTTTCCCACAGCACTGCGTCTGTGTGGCCGGTTTTATCTCCTAACTCCACCACTAAGAAAGAATTGCCATTATAGCTTTTTATCTGTTTTTTCCTCACCGCGAAGAAGGAGACAACACTCTCTCCTGCTTTGAGTTCGTTGATGAATTCCTTACCCATGTTCTAAACTCCCCGTTGTTTTGGTTTTCAGATTCACTACTGACTTCGGGCTGAAAAGTTACTCTCTATTCGGAAAAGAAGACGAAGAGCGAAGTGACCTAGCGTTCTGGGTCAGATTCTCAAGCTCGCTCTCAAGCTCCTTAATCTGCTCCCCGTATCAACAACACACAGGCGAAAGCTTATAAGGCGATCCACAGGAGTATCATAAGATTACCCAGGATTGTTTCTGCTTTGGGATATTCTTCTAATCCTTGGTCGTACACCTTTATTTCGGGCCTCATAGCTGTTTCTCCTCTTTAAGAATACAATCTCCGAAATTTACCACCTCCCATTCCTCCGGCAGAGGGTTGAGTTCAGTCATTTTGAATCTACTTTGATTGATTTCAGTTTTCATCTTCTACAACCTTCCAATAGCCGCCTTTATCTGGTCCCTCTCTTTTTAAAATATTTTCTATTTTCAATTTTTTAATATTCCATTCCACTCCTTTTATACTCAAGCCAGTTTCTTCAGCCAATTCTCTTAATGTTATTTGGGGGGTTCCCTTGATCAATCGGATAATTTTCTCCCTACTTTTCTCCCCAGTTTTCTCCCTAGTTTTCTGGGTAGTTTCCCTACCCTCGAAACTTACTTTTTCCAATTCTGCTCTTTTAAAAATAATCGTAAACCAATTCTCGTCAGCCTCTATGAGAGGTTTTTCCAATCTATATTCTTCCATGGCCTGGTTCAGTCGTAAAATACCTGGACCAACTTTTTCCACCAAACCCATTCGTTGCATCAGCCCAAAGATCAAAAAGTTACGTGGCATGCTCTTTTTCCCTAAATCAGAATAGGACATTCCTGGAGGTAAACCGCCTGGGTTGGTGATTTCTACCCGATCGGAAAAGACGTAAACCTGTATATTGGCATTTGAAAAATAATCGCGGTGAGCAACGGCATTTAAAATAGCCTCCCTTAATGCGCTTTCAGGCAACTCGAGTTTCTCTTCTCTGGGACCACCTTTAATGATATATTCAGTATTCAGCTTTGACTGTAAGTAATTGAAAACATTTTGATAATTCGCGTACAAATCCTGCTCAAATTCCTTTCGATCGAGAATTTTGTACTTGTCTCTGCCCCGAAACAGCACGCAGGTGATGGTGGCACTCGGGAAAAACCTGGTAACCTTGCTACAAAAAAGCAAAACACCTGCATTTTTCAGGTAATCATTTCTAATCAGTTCCAGATTTTCTAAAATATCGTATCTTCCTAATATTGGGGTTGTTCGACTCATTTCTAAAAAGGCTTCAAATGTCGCTTCAGCAAAATCCTTTTCCAGGTCATAATCATAATTCGGTTTTTCATCAAATAATACCAAACCTTCCTCCTGAAAAAATCTCCGAATTTCATTTCTTTTGAGCTGCTGAGAATTGGTACCCTGTCTAATATAGAATTTCCCATTCAAGGAATAAGGTTTATCCGTTCCTTCAGGAATATTGATAATCAAGACATCTTCCAGACGAGAAACTTCAACCTTCAATGGAGGATCCAAATTTCTGGCGATATCGTATATCTGGGATATCAAGTTGTTGGATATAGTTGTACCTTTAATCTGTCCTTCATCGTTAACGCCCAACAAAATCTTACCGCCGTTGGCGTTAGCAAAAGCACAAATCTCTCTGGAGATGTTCTTTGAGAAAGATTCCTTGAACTCCACATTATAACCTTCTCCCTGGTGAATCAGAAGTTGTAATTCGTCATGTTTAAGGGTCATTGTCTTAATCCCAAATTTCCTGATATGTGCTGCAATTTTTCATCGGCCGCTTCTCTTTTTTCCTCAGCCTCGCGTAACAACACCACTGCATCCTCCAAAGCCAGGGCATCGTCCTCCCCGTTCAGCGCCACATATCTGGAAGGACTCAGATTATAGTCGTTCTTCGCCACTTATTCTTTGGCGATAATTTTACTGATTCCATCTTCTTCTTTCCAGTCCAAATATATTGCAGAAATCTGCTTTATACTTTCATCTGGCAGATAATTCTTTGGTTTGCCCTTCTTGAAGAGCTTAGAAACATTGATAAGTAGGATTTCAGCCTCTTTTCTTTTAGCCTTGTTCATGACCAGAATTATCCCTGGGGCAGTGGTGTTGTAAAACAGGTTCTCAGGCGTTAGAATAACCGCTTCCACCAAATCTTTCTCCACAAACTCGTTTCTGATATCTCTCTCCCTGTTTTTACCCACATTGCCACTGCCTCTGGAAACCGCACCCGTATCCAGAACCACTGCCATCTTGCCGTTATCTCCCAAAGAGGCGAACATATGCTGAATCCAGCCCCAATCGGCGCTGTTAGAGGGTGGATAACCGGAGATGAAGCGGTTGTACCGATCATTCTACTAAGGATAATACCGTATAGAAAACCTAATAGTGCGTTCTTCTGATCGAGGATTGCTTGCACCGGAAGTTCTGGATACCATATGATGGTCTCATCATCTACCACCATAAAGCGATGCATTTGTTTCCACTCGATTTTCGACCCTGAAATAATCTTGCCAAAAGCTCGCTGGAGGTTCGGATTTTCAAGAACCATCATATACAACTCGAGCGCTCCAGTAAGATGTGCGTATCTGAAAAACGCTGAATTAAGGTCCTCCACGAGTGCCTTCAACTCATGCGTCACAGTGCTCCCCCTCAGAAATCCAGAAAGGTGACTATCCCCCCCCAAAACATATAGAGTTGCTATAGGCAATTTGCGCGTAGCCGAAGTTATATATCCGCTGACCTTCGCCTTTTAAAAGGTGTTGGCCGAAGTGCTGTCTCCAGAGTTCTGTCCATACACGGTTAGCTTACCCAGAAAATCTAAGGCAGTCTGATAGTGTTGGAATACTTCTTCCACCTCCGATGATGAAGTCCCTCGTGATATCAACTGGGGATGTGGAATGAGATCCTCTTCGCTAATCTCAGGAGGCAATTCTTCCAAATCGGGGAGTCCCAAAGGCTCTCCGTACTCTGGGGAAGAATGGAGGACTGAATTCCGGTATCCAAAAAGTGCATCCACCCTTCTGAGCAGCTCCTTATCCTCCCTAATGTGGGGGCAGAACTCGCATGCAAATCTAATTTTTTGCCAGACTGAAAGTCGCAAGTATTTCGTTACTAAGACTGCGAAGAATCTCCGAAGATTCTCGGCTTTAACGAACAAAGTACGAATGCTAATAAACAGGTTCAGCCCCGCTTCGACAGCTGCTGCTGAGAATATACCAGCCACAATAGCATGGTCTAACTTGAGCCCCGGGACGGTAATTCTCTCTGAGCGAGACCTCGTAATATAGCGCAAATGTCTCTGGGCTATTCCAAGCAACCTCTTGACCTCGTCATGCGAGGCGATATTAAAGGACTCTAACATATGCAGTTCTGTCCAGGAACCCTTGTGGATAAGACATTTCGTTGACGATTTCTATGTTACATTATGAACCTTCAAAATATCCATTGACAAATCCTATGCGATTTTTCATCTTCTGCTAAAAGCCACTCAGCAGAAGAAGCCTTGTGGAGAAAGTCGGCTGAAATGTGAGAGGATCGAAAGAACCCCTGGGGCTTTCAGAAAAGACTGCTGCTGTTTTTCCCTTGAGTGATCGTACACCAATCAATATGCCTTCAGGCCCTCAATTATGTTCTTTTCGGGGAAGAGGAAAGTTTTTCCTTAACTTGGTTTTTTCAGAAATGCTAAGTGATCTATAGTGTATTAACGCCATTAAAATAGAACGTGTAGAGCCAATGAGGTCACTGCACCAATAATCGCTCCAACAATTATATCTGGAATCTTTGCCTTCCAACTATGGGCAACAACAAGATCACGATTAAGCTTCTCGATGACCTCAGATAGACGCCTGAATTCAGTTGTGATTCCTCCCCGAGGTAGCATTACGCACTGGAATACTACCTGAGATAGTTCTGAATGTATACTGCTCCATAGCCTTAATAATCCGAGAATTAACAACCCAAGAAATTTCTCACAGAGCCGCAAAAGACCACAAGGAGGATAAGATATGGAATATTTGATTGTGAAGAAATACCCTTCCTTCGTGTTTGGCGTCTTTGCGCCTGGATCACTTTAGGAACTTTCTTACGAATGCGTGATGCTTTCTAATAGAAAAACAACATGATTAGATTTAATATCCCTACTTAAATTTTGCTAATTTATAGGGTATACCATTATTAAGAAAGAATTCAGCCCAAGCTTGCTGATGCGGAGATAACTTATCCCCTCTTGATTTCACTTCAACAAATACAAAATCATTTATATCATCAGGTTTGAAAAGAATAAGATCTGGGAATCCGATATTAGTATACTTGCCCGTTAGAAGCATATCTGACAGTTTAGAGAACAACGAACGATGTGCAAATCCAAAGTCGTATATCAATGGATTAATCTGATACCCCAAAAGAGTTCCTAAATTTCTAAGAAAACAACCTTTCTTGCTATCGGAAAAACTGTCTTCATCAATCAAAAAGAACATGGCACGCCAAACTTCAACTTCAGCGTAAAAGCCGATATACCCCAATGAGTTCTCAAGATATTCCAATGCTGTAAGTTCAATCTTTTGACTCTTGTTGTTCACTTGAATTCGATAGGGAATGACAATTTCAGGAGGCTTTGCACCTTGTTTTTTCACATTTAATTTGCATTTCCTAGCTAGATTCTCAAAATAGATTTCTGTGTCCGGTCTTAATTTGCCTAAGTATAATAATGAAGCAATTAAGGATCGCGCCTTTTCTTTTTCTCCATGATCTATAAGTAACTTAAGGTATCTACCAAGAATGATACAACTCCAGTCATGGGAGTCGCCAATGCTATCTATTCCTATTATCTCTGAACGATTTGGAGTACCGGAAACTTCGATACTACACTTTTCTAAAAATTTACTACAATATCCCAAAGCTTCATCAACAAAACCGTGCTTAGAAGCAAATATCGCATATTGATCGATGGACCTGGCAAAGTGAAGATACCAACGATCAAGGTTTTTAATCATGTATTTGATTAAGAATCTGACATTATCAACAGAATTCAACTTATAATAGTAACGGAATAACCTGCTAGCAGCATTCCGAGGAAATATTTCGTCATCATTTAGACCACATATGGAATCACATACTCCGGATACATCAATATCAATATCAGTGATATCTCTCCAGTCAATGATTCCTTTAAGCAACAACATTCTTTGATCTATGTATTTCTTCTGTTTAACCAAAATAATACTCCTGAACAAAGTGGGTACGGCAGATACCGGTCTGTTAATCTACGAACAGCAAAAACGCTTGGGCATAGCGAACTGAAGCCGTAAGTTAGCTGCCATATGTAGTGCGTTCTTGAACGTTACGATTGGAGGATCCATAAAATTGGCCACCGCTTCCTGGCTTCAACTAGATGGAAATCTGGGCCTCAATTTCCACCTCTCGCAAGGACCCAGTCTCTGTCACTAACGAAGGAGCAAGTACTACATAACAAACAGTGGTAACAGTAATGGGCAAAAACAAACACAACTTGCAACGGACCCTGTTAGTACCTGCGAAAACCCTTCGGCTGTCTCTGTATCTATTGTTGCAGTATTCCTATCGTGCCCGTTTCCAATATGCAAAAAGCCGGACAGCTTGCCATCTCTTGATCCTCTCAGCAATCCGGCTTCCAATTTTCCTCCATTCTGAGGCCCCACAACTGTGTTGGTTGAAGTTTTCGCCCCTCCCAAGCCTCCATACATCACCATAGCTGTTCTAAATTCAACATAATATAACAAAAGCTCTTAGAAAGTCAAGGAAAAATCTTCCTCCTTTCCTATCCCCGTGGAAAGACAGAGCGAGTGAGTGGCTAAGGGCGAGAAAAAGCAGGGGAGCAAGGCAGCAGGGAGCAAGGGTGACTGACTTCTCACTTCGCACTTGCCACTTATTTCATTCCCCAGGTCGCCAGATGAAGTATCTCTCCTCCTCCACCTCGCAAGTGCCGCTAAAGGTATAAGTGGCATACGAATTGTAGTTCCAGCCCAAGTATTCTGAATCGCCGCCCCCGTGGGTGGTGACGAACAATCCAGGATGGGGCCTGCCGACCACTTTGGTATTCCCCACCGCCTGGGCAACACCAGCCGGAGAGCGGCCAGAACCAACACTGGGGTCGAAAGGAATCCACCCGTAGTTAGGCAAGTATACCTCTGCCCAGCGATGGTTGTCCTGGTCCACACTGGCCCAATCCTCCCTAATCAACGAGCCAGCCTCGAACCTGGCAGGCAGCCCACTGGCCCGACACAAGGCAATAAACAAAAAAGCCGACTCCGAACAGGAACCTGATCCCCTCTTGAGTACCACCGGGGCCGTATCCCATCCACCTTCACCTTCGAATCTCACCTTCTGAAGGACAAAGTCGTGCACCCGCCTGGCCATCCAGTAGGGATTCGTCTCACCATCCACCGCCTTTCGGGCTGCTTCCTGGATAGAAGCTTCATGGATGAGATACCTGGAGCCGTCGGCAAGATACTTTTCCCGAATCTCCTCGGGAATCTCAGTTAGAGTGCCCACCTTTTCAGGAAATACGTAATAATGGAGGTTCCCCAGCCTCACCTTAACCTTGTAGCCCACAGTCACCGTCTCAGCGGGCAGAAGCTTGGGAAAACGGTAAAGGGCAACCTCCTGGTCCCAGCGGTCGAGGGCAAATCTATCTGGTTGGGGGGCGAACTCAACCGGCCCTATAAGTTCCTGATTCTCCAATTTTTCTGCGGGAACAGCCAGTGAGATTCTGATGTCCTTCAGCGTACCCGGCCCCGAATTGCGGAGGTAATGGACCAGCTCAATAGTCGCCTCTCTCCAGTCAGTTACCGAGTACGTCTCGTCGTCCTCTGTTTTGAGCTGGTAAATCCTGCCGGTCTGGAAGTCAACATTCCAAAGGTGCCTTCCGTCCCAGGCCAGCCCCCAGGTAAACTGTCCCGGGGCAAACAGAGTCACCACTACGGTTCCGTCCTGGGGAGAAACCATATAGATTTCGTCTTTGTTTCTGTCCGAGACCCAGAGGTATTTGCCGTCAAAACAAAGCCCCCGGGACTCCCCTGCCGGCGCCTTGAAATAGCCGCTGAGGGTTCCATCCTCGGGGGTGAGTTTACAGATCAGGTCCTGCCGGTCGTCTACTACCCAGAGGCAGCTATCCCCCCAGGCCAGTCCCTTGGGCGAATGGCCGGGGGCGTAGTATGCGTTTTCAACTGTTCCGGTCTGAGGGTTGAGGACATAAATCTGCCCTGTCTGGCTGTCGGCGACAAACAGCCGGTCTTTTCCCCAGGCCAACCCCTGGGGAGATGGGCCTGGTGAGGGCAGAGACTGCAGCACTTCGCCACTGCCAGGGTCGATCTGGTAAATCCGCGCCTGCCTCCAGTCGCTCAGCCACAGACACCCCTGCCCCCAGGCCAGACCAGATGGGCAGTCCGCAGGGACAGAAAAGGAAGAAATTACCTCTCCGGGAAAGGCAGAGGCCGTTTTGCAGAAAAATGGACTTAGGGTTAAGATTATTAGCAGCAGTGCTCTTGAGATAGCCTTTGGAGGATTCATGTTTCTTTCGTAAATCTCAACGCAAAGACGCAAAGACCGCAAAGAAAACCAAAAGATAATTATTTGAATTATCAAAAATGTCTTTCCTTTGCGTCCTTGGCGGCTTTGCGGTGAAATCGGGTTTGGGCACTTTTGGGGTATGATTCATGTCTCTTCCAGCACGCAGGCCTCTACCGGGCAAACATCGGCGCAGGCACCGCATTCGGTACACAGCTCCCGATCAATTACATAGATGTCACCGGCCTCGGTGATCGCCTCCACCGGGCATTCAGCCACACACTGGCCACAGGCGATACATTCCTCGGTTATCTTATAAGCCATCTATCCACCTCCTCTGCTGAACCTCGGTGATGTCCCCAGACCATTAAGGTAACTCACTACCGGAGGTTACAAAGAAAAAATGAAAAACAAAAGATGAAGTCGTCTCCTGCCTTTTATCTTTTTACTTTTTACTTTCTACTTTTTTTGTCCCTGTATTGTCTGGCCTGGTGCATAAAGGCCTCCAATCTCACTATTCTACTGGCATCCTCCTGACCATCGTAAGAGGCGTTAAGCCAGGGGATGCCGTTAAAATCCTCCCTGAATTTTTTGGAGATAACGGCTACTACAGTTCCCGGTATACAAGTGAAAGGCATTACATTGATGATACCTGAGGCCCCTTTGTTGATGTACTCAATTGCCTTTCCGATGGTTAGAATTGCCTCTCCGCCGAAGGAGGAATGGAGGTAGGGGGCACTGTAGTGAAGCACCTCGGTTATGGGTGGCTCTTCGTTGTTCAACAGCAGTTCCTTAACCGGTTTCTCCAAGCGATGTTCGTAGTATCTCTGCACTTTTTCCTGGAGGATTGCCTTTAGAATGTCAAGATATCTATGCTCAGCAACGCTGTCCTCTTTATATCTTTGAGTGGTGTAGTAAACCCACTCTGATACCGGGGCCAACCACACCTCACCTCCCAAATCTTCTACCTTTCTTATTATATTCTCATTGCTGAAACGATTGTTGCGCATAAATATCTCACCCAGTACCCCGACGATCGGTTTTCGCTCTCGGCGGTCGAGCTTTATCTGTCTGAACTCTTTGGCAATTTGCCTCATAGTCTTTACCAGATTTCTACCCTTCTCTACCGCCTCAGTTAATTTAGTCAGGGCTTTTTTGTATACCCGGTCAGTCTCCCCCTGATTGATCTCGTACGGTCTTGTCTCGTGCAGTAGTTTTTGCAGGATATCGGTGGCCACCACTGCTTGCCAAGTCCTGATACGCAACTTAAGGCTGGCTCCACCTATCTCTGCATAAGAGTCCTCTGAAGTGGGAGAGATGACGGCCACCTCTCTGTGTCCCAGTCTATCTAAAAAGATGCGATGCATCTGGCTGTATTGTCCAAAACGGCAGGGGCCACTGGCTAAAGGCATAAAGAAAGCCGCTCCATCCGGGTCAAACCCGGGTTCTTGTACCTTCTTTAGGAAATCGCCGGTGGTGACGATAAAGGGAAAACACTCCTTGCCGGTAGAGTATTTCCTACCTAACAGCAGTGTCTCTTCATCGGGCTCAGGTAGTGCCTCCGCCGGTATGCCAAAGGCTCTCAAAGCAGCACTTAACGTATAGGCATGATCTGCCATATTGGGGAAGTAAATCGTTCGCTCCATTTCAGCCAATACCTCTCTTTTCCTTGCGCTGTACACCTTTTAGGCTGTCAAAGAACGCCTCGCAGCGGGTAATAATCCCAGCGTCAGCCGAATGTTCGTCCACCTCTAATTGCAGGTAGGGCTTGCCCCCCATTTTTTCTCTGACTAAGTGAGAGATAAAGGAGTCAGGACCACACCTGAAGTTGCAGATGTAAATCGCATGCAACCGGGGATTATCCCTGATGAGCTCAACGGCACTGAGTATCCTCTGGCCGTAATACCAATACATATTGGGAAATTCATCAGCGATATCACCCTGGTGCAAGGGGATAAAATCCATAGGAATAGCCAGAACTTCCATATCCAGGAGTTTTTTGGGCAAATTAAGGTTCAATCCCCGGTCACACCCATTGTAGGGGCGGCTGAGAATCACCACTGTCCATTTGTCTTCCGGAAGATGGGCAAGTATCTCTTTTCCCCTGTTCTGGATATTGGTATAGAATGCCTCCTGGGACTCGTCAGCCAAACGGACAGCCTTCTGGACTTGTTTGGCTGTCCTACCCAATTGCTGTCCTAATTTAGTTAGCACCTCTTGAACATGCTTCTTGCCACGCCGGAAGTAAATAGGAGGGAGTAGCAACATGTTCTCATCTATGTCTAAAGCCGCTCTGATGAGGTAGGGAATGGACTGAACCAAGGGACAATTGTAACTCTGAAGGAATCTGGAGTCAGGGTCCTCCCGATTGATGATGCTGGGAAGGAATATATAATCAACCCCCTTAGACAACAGGTTCAAAACATGCCCGTGACAGATTTCTATCGGGAAACATGACTCTGAGGCAATAGTTTCTATCGAGGTGTTGATTATCTTCTGATTAGTGGGGTCGGATAGAACCACCTGGAAGTCCAACTCGGTGAAGAAAGTATGCCAATAAGGGAAACTCTCGTGGAAAGACAACACCCTGGGGATTCCGATCCTCTCTTTCCCCGTCTCTTTCGGCTCTTCGTACCGACTCCAGAGAAATTTCTCCCTTTCGGCAAATAGATCTGGCAGGGGGTCTGCTTTTGGTTTTTTCTTCTTAAGCTCGTATTTCTCGCACCTTGCCCCGTAAAAGAGGGGGTCTTCGCCCTCTATGGTAACTTTCTTTATGTTACACTGATTGTCGCATCCGTTGCAGTTGAAGGTGGTGACCTGGTATTTGCGGTTGCTGAGGTCAAACCCTTTAAATCTGCTCTTCTGCCAGATGCGCTCTTCCATTGCCAGAATAGCGGCCCCTATGGCTCCGGTAACATCGTGCTGGGGCGGGACAGTCACCTTTTTACCCAACACCTTCTCAAAGGCAGCCACTACTCCCTTGTTCCAGGCAACTCCTCCCTGGAAGAAGATGTTATTTCCCACCCTTTTATCTCCTACTACTCGGTTAAGGTAGTTGTAGACAATGGAATAGCAGAGTCCGCCGATTAAGTTCTCCTTTGTCCAGCCTTCTTGCTGGTGGGCGACCAGGTCCGATTCCATAAACACCGTACAGCGCTCTCCCAGATTAGCAGGTGTCTTGGCCTGAAGGGCCAGATTGCCAAACTCCTCAATAATGTTGGTGCCCAGCTTCTCCGCCTGTTCTTCTAAGAACGAACCGGTACCGGCGGCACAGACCTTGTTCATCTCGAAGTCTACTATCGCCCCGGTGTCCAGACTGATATATTTTGAGTCCTGTCCACCTATCTCGAATATAGTGTCGACACTGGGGTCGATGTGGAGGGCTGCTGTGGCCTGAGTTGTAATCTCATTGCGCACCACATCTGCACCGATGAAGTCCCCGCTCATATATCGGCCTGAACCAGTAGTAGCTACCCCCACGATATTAACCTTATTTCCAATCTCTTCGCCTATCTCTTTCAACCCCCGACGCACTGCTTCAATAGGTCTTCCCTCCGTCCAGAGGTAGCGACGGGCAAGCACATTCTTCTCCCTGTCGATCACTACCAGGTCGGTGCTCAATGAGCCCACATCTACTCCCAGGAAGGCGTCCACCTTTTCACCATCTTTGAGCCGGCGGGTCTGCAGCTCTCCAGTCTTACCGGTGTCGTCGTAACTCAAGGATGGCAACCCCTTTGTAGCTGTCTTGTGAGAAGAGTTCAGGTAATCCTCCGCTGCCTCCAGCCCCTTGAAGTTGTCGTTTTTTAATCCGTTTTCCAGAGAGATTAAGACCGTCCCAATAGCTCCCATAGAGGTGAAGTGCTCAGGGATGATCAACTCCCCTTCTTCCAGATCCAATAGATCCTCGAAGCCCCTGATTACTCCTACATTAGCTGCCACACCTCCCTGGAAGGCTATGGGCTTTCTGAATTTTTTCCCTCTGCCGATATTGCTTTTGAAATTCCGGGCCACGGCATAACAAAGGCCGGCGACAATGTCGTAGTCAGGGGTAGCAATCTGCTGCAGGTGGATCATATCTGTTTTAGCAAACACGCTGCAGCGTCCGGCAATCCTGGGAGGGGTTTCGGATTTTAGGGCTATCTGTCCGAACTCTTCGATGGAGAGCTTAAGTCGGCTTGCCTGTTGGTCAAGGAACGAACCGGTGCCAGCGGCACAAGCGCTGCTCACAGCAAAGTCCTCCAATCGCGGCTCCTCAGAACCTCCATCCCTGATC